>NZ_PJBM01000121.1:0-19202 GCF_002836075.1 Shewanella sp. GutDb-MelDb
AAGCAAAAGGGGCAGGAAAAAACTCCTGTGTTATTCACCAACACCTGCTAAGTTAATCAAGATTTAGATACAAAAATGCCCATCATTGATGGGCATTTTTGTATCAGATGTGGACTAAAATCAGTAAAGCTTAATGCAGCTTATCTTCGTCTTCGTCTTCGTCGTCTTCTTCATCTTCATCTTCTTCATCACGGACTTCGCCATCTTCATCAATGAAGTAAGTGCCCCATCCGTCATAATCAACTTTTTGTTTTGCCGCTAACTGAATTAACTTCTCACAAGCGGTATCGAGTAACTCAACATCGAGCTGGTGTGAAGCGACGGCATCAAAGCAGATAATCACAGAACCGTCATCCAGCTCCATCTCTTCAGCATCGTTCACTTCAAAGCCAAGCTTAAAGGCTTCTACTGCCGCTTTTTCCAAGCGATCAAAATTGGTCGATGAGAAGTGATGCTCAATCGTGTAATCGGCATCAGGTAATGAACCGTCAGCAAGTATTGCTTCAACGATTTCACGGTTCTCTGCTTTCTGTTCGTTTAACAGGCGTTCAATAGACATCAGTTACTCCTCAAAAATTTCGCGAAGATTATACCGCTTTAGTCATTAATGCAGAAGCTTCTTGGTTCAACTGTGACAATTTTTCGGACATCAAGATATGGATCCGCTTAGACAGCTCTTTAACTTGTGTTTTATCAAAACTCTTGGTTTCGATAGGCTCCATCATCTCAATAATAACAATGCCATTATTCCAACGATTCAGTTTGATATGACTTTGATTAGACGCCAGTACAGGCACCATAGGCACGCCAGCCGCAATCGCCGTATAAAAAGCACCAGCTTTAAAAGGCAGCAACCCCTTGCCACGAGAACGTGTTCCTTCAGGGAATATCCATACTGACAAGCACTTCTCTTTGATTTTTCTCGCTGTCGCTGCCATGGTATCAAACGCCTTGCTGCGATTTTTACGATCAATCAAAATATTACCTGATAGCCAGTAGATTTGACCAAACAACGGCATCCACGCGAGACTCTTTTTACCTAAACTCACCGTACCTTTAGGTACCATCGCAGTATGGGTAAACATATCGAAATTGTTTTGATGATTAGCTAGAAACACACGAGGCTCATCGCTTTCACATTTAGACTTGCGCGTAATAACTTTAATGCCCAACACGGGTGCAGCCCAAGAAAAAATCTTAGCGAACATATGCACATTATCACGGTGACGTGGTCGTAAAACGCACGCTAATCCACCAATAATAAAGGCTAAAACAAGCATGACAGATAAAATCAAACACCTAAGGATTAACAGCACTACAATCTCCCGCGATTTAATTGGCGCCAGTATAGCCAGCAAGTACTAACGACTCAATATTTAGTTTACACATGTAGCCTGAACCTAGGCTATACAGCACCAGACTTAGGCTACTTTAGCGCACCCAACTTAAGCGAACTTTAATCTAGCGCATATTTAATCATCGCGGATAATAGCCTATAGAGTGTAGCGTTAAGGTCTGACCTCAACTAAACCAGCCTTTGCAGGCCAATATTTTTTCCGTAGAAGCAGTACTAATCTAAAGCAAATAGCGCTGACGGCTAACGTCGCCACGATGGCCGCACCGCTTGGCAAATCAAATGAGGCGGATAATACTAAGCCTGCAACATAACCGAACAAGCCGACCACATAAGCCCAGCCGAGCTTAAAACGCCCAGCATAATGATTAACCGCCAGCGCGGGTAATATCAGAGAGCTAAACACTAAATAGACGCCTACCAGCTCGACTGACAGGGTAATGACTACCGCAAATATCAGATAGAAACCTCGCCCAGCAAGAATTTTAGGTTTAAAAGCCAATAATAGAAGAATAGCTGCATATATACTGGCAGGCAGAAACAATTGACTCCAGCTCACCCATAGTATTTGCCCTGACATCAACTGCTTTAGCATTTCAGCCCCGTGAGGGTCATTCGATAATAGCAGCATCGCAGCCACGGCAGCTAATACATAGAAACAACCAATAATCGCCTCCAGTTCATCTGCCATCCGTTTAGATAACCAAGCGATAAAGCCCGCACCCGCAATGGCAAATAATGCGGGCATCCACACATTGGAGAAAGGTAAGGCTTCAATATCATGGTTGAGATGGCCCACGATGGCACCTAATGCAGCGACCTGTGCAATAGCAAGATCAATAAAGATGATCCCACGTTTTAGCACTTGTTGTCCTAGTACCACATGGGTAGACAAAACGAGTATCCCCGCAACAAATGCGGGGAACAAAATAGATAAAAGATCCAGATCAAACATCGGTATTTACTCTGGTTAACGTCATTTAAAAAGCAAGTGAACGCAATATATCGCGTTCACTTGCTTTACTCTTGGACTGTGGCTATTTAGCGGCGAGTAATAAGTCTATCGCACTATCGTACAGGCTAAACAGATCAACACTTTGCTCATTTCCACCTACTGACATCGGCAGCACAATAACCGGTAAATCAGCACGTTCACCCAACCAATCCGCACCACGTTCACTTTGATATGACGCGATAATGACTGCCATAATATCACCCTGCTTAGCGCGGGTAAGTAGACTCGCTAGATGTGAGCTACTGGGTGGGATCCCAGGCTTTGGTTCAAGATCAGCAACCTGCTCCAACCCTAACCAGTTAAACAGATATTTAAAGCTTGAATGGTAAGCAATAATCTTTTTACCATTCAGTGGCTTTGCCTTCTCTTCCCAGCGAGGAATTGCGTCATTCCAACGTTGGCTAAAACTGGCTAAGTTAGCCTGATATTGCGCGGTGGAGTCTGGATCAAGTTGGATCAACTTTTGTGTCAATGCCTCAGCAACACCCAGCAAGCGTTTTGGGTCAAAGTGCAGATGTGGATTGCCCTTGGCGTGAACATCACCCATTGAGCGATCAACCGATTTCATTTGATCCACAGTGTCTATTTGCTCTGCAGCAAAAAACAGCCCTTGATCGGTAGAACGTACCTTAGCGTTTGCCGACTTCATCTGCAGCATCGGCAGCCAGCCAATTTCAAGATCCGCCCCCGCACAAATGGCGAGATCTGCTTGACGCATTTTAGCAATCAGGCTCGGTCTGGCTTGCACTTGATGAGGATCTTGCATCGCCGTGGTGGCCGAATAGATCCGTGCATCAGGCGCTAGCTCTTTCGCCAGGGCTGCATACTCAGGTTCACAGGCAAAAATATTAAATTCTGCTTGTGCATTGCTGATAAAACCTAGCGTTACAGCTAAGGTAAGTGTTTTTAATACTTTAGGTAAGAACTGCTTAGAATTGATGCGCACCGTGAGCCCCCAGAGTCATAATATATTGAAGAGTGATAACGTTATCGTCTTCTATTCCATCGAAGTTAGTGCCTTGTTGATTGGTATATTGCAGACGCACTGTTGAGAAATGGCTTTGGTGCCATGCAAGGCTCACCTCAGTTTCTTTCAACTTTTGTGGATCAAAATGATCATCATGCATCATCTGAGTGTCGACTTGGCCATAACGTAAACCTGCAGACCACTTAGGGGAGAACTGATAAACACTGCTTAAGTACCAACCGTCTTGATAATCCGTACCAGAATCATCATGACCATCATCGTCATGCTCATCATGATGTTCTTCAAGCGGCTTAAAGTCAGTCACTCGGAAATATTCACCACTCAAAGTGAGGTGTTGGTATTTATAATTCCCATTCGGTGCCCACTTGTAAACAAAGTCTGCTACGTAGGTATTCTCACCGGTGTACTGCGCACTATGGCTATGATCATGCTCATCTTGAACTGCAGCATGATCATCATGCTCCTCGGCAGTCATGCGACCATTTTCATTACGTAAATAACTCAAACCCGCCTGCCATGAACCATTAATACCAGCATCACCACCAATCTTAGTAAATGCGGTATAAACCCCTGTTGACTTGTAATCGCGCTCGTTATGTTCGTCAGCAGCGCGCATATTGTCACCTTTGAACGCTTCGACGCCCATAGTCCAATAAAGATCCGTTGGTGCAACATAGCTTAGTCGCACACCATCATCGAAATAATGGCTGCCTAAAAATGCACGATATGCCGCCGGCCGATCAGAAAAAGCATCAGTATGCACATGCTGATTGTTAAGATAACCAATGTCGGATAAGAAACGTCCCGCCCTCATTGAAAGGCCGTAAGGCATCGCCATTGTTTGAATGAATGCCTCTTCAAGGCCTAGTTCAGTTTCACCGTCATGCATCTCTATCACTGCAGTTAACTTACCGTAAAACATATCATCAATATTGGCACTCATTGCCACTTCAGTGTGGCCCAACCCAAAACCCTCGACACGCTCGCTCATTGGGCGTTCAGCACTTTGATAGTAGCCATCTAATACCGCACTAATGGCAGGGTTGGTTAAGCTTGAATCTTCAGCAAAAGCGTTAATAGAAAAAATTGCGCACGCAGCAGCTACGCCAGTTAGGCGCATAGTTGAAATAGTCATTAGTTCTCCGAAATACAGCTAAGCAAAGCCTTCCCATAGGGAATACTTATTTAATTTAGTAATTGATTTTTATCGAATTGCTTAGACAGTAACGGGGGGGGCACGGCTATTGAAAAAACTCACATGGCGCGAGTTAAATATTGGAAGGATATACTCTTGGCTCTCAACGAACTGGCGTTCTACCGCAATATTAAACTCAAAGCTAGGCAGCAGTTTGTTGATGTGGTGTTGGTGATAACACAGAGTACAATGGTTTTTAGCGCCATCATCCAAGTGACTCAGATCATGAGCGGACGCTGCAAATGACAGGCACAGGAATACGGCAATAAGCCCTATTACCAGTTTCTGCTTCGCTCTACTCAGTTGAATCAAAGTGTTAACCTTGTTTTAAAAAACCAGCCAAGTGTAGGTGGTTCAAGATTGAAGTCAAGTACTCCCTAAAGTGAAAGCGTTACAAAGTGTTTGTGATGAATATCACTAAAACTTGAATGACAATTAATACTGTTTTAAGCTGATAGGGCTAAGATTTCAGCACTAGCATTAATTCATAGAGATATGAATTAAGAGTTTATTTACTAATAAGGCGCCAACATCATGCTTGAACTTCTTCGCTCAAACTTAAAATTCATTATTATGACAGCGTTATTTTTTGGTGTGGTACTTGGCGGTATTTACTACGTAGAAGCCGCACTTGAAGCACAAGTTCAAGTCATCGACTAACGCTGTCAACGGGCTATTTCGTTAACATTCAAGTTAAATTTGGGATTGATTTTCGAATGAAAACTTGAATGAGCTGAAATGTAACTCGCTGCTCAATAAGCCTCTATTCTGATGGCATTGAGTCATCAGAATTTATCGGTATTTCTGCCTTTCTTCGCTGTCATCAACTCTCTCTGGCGCTTCGGTGACTTTCATATGATCCATCATATGGCTTACCAACAGTAACATCACTGCAAATATTGTCACTGGGATACAGATCGTCCGCATAGTCTCATCAAAATATCCCCACACTATTGCCATAAACCCAATATAAAAACTCGCCATTTTAACGCGAGCCATGGGTGCACTTTTACCCAACCAAGCGTCGCAAAGCGGACACTGGATCTCACCATTTAAGCCCTTTCCTCTTTGGTTAACGATTTTATCTATGGCGAAAGGCTTAGAACAATGTGCACATATCACAGGCGCTTCTCTCTATATAATTAGTTAGTTAAGGTTGTCGTATGACGAGCACACCCCAGAAACTGGCGCTTTACGGCCCAAAACTGGCCGCCAATTCTAACAGGTTTGGGCCTTAGTCAGACCTTTTATTGCCCAAAGTCATTATAAAATCTAAATAACAAATCGACACTGTTAAATCTGAGTAATAATATAGTTACTTCAGGGAACTAATGGATATCCAAAAATGCATAGATTGCTTACCCAGCTACTCTTTATCGGCTTATGCTTATTCTCCTCTATCGCTTCGGCAAATGATGAGCCACTCACGATTGAGCTAAACAAGATCCAAAGCGCTATTGATAGTGATGTAAAAGTATTAACGGGCACCAAGGGAGAAATAAAATCATTTATTGAATATCGCATCAGTCGTAATGCAACCTTGTTACAGGAAAAACTGAAGCAGCAGATTGAAGATACACCCGCAAAGTTAGATGTACTAAAGCCATATATTGTCAAACAACTCGCTTTTACCAATCAAGTTGAAGACTATTTTAAGACTCAAAGAGAAACCTTGATGGGTCAAGTTGGCGCGGATAATGACCGTGAAATCATGCTGAAATTGGTACAGATCCAACGCGAACAAGACAAGCTTTACGTTGCAGAAAAGGAACTATTGGCCTGGGCAACAATGGCAGGCGTTGATGTTGAAGTCCAAAATCAAAGGTTCATCAAAGCATTAGAGAGCCGGGCTGATGATCTCGATAGCTTTGTACACTATAACCAGTCGCGATTAACGCAAGCTGTCACAGATGTAACGGTGGCAGGTAAAGACGCGACCAGTGAACAAACTGCCGTGGTTGTCGAACTAAAGGAGCGTCTTGCTCAAAGCTCTACCAGTTTATCGACTGCCATCGAGCTTTTAGATGAACTCGGTGAAGATACCGCTATATATAAGCAAACTTTGTTCAGTATATCTGGCGATATCACTCAAGATGTACTCAACTTAGATGTGGCAAGCAGCCTACTGAGTGAGTGGATGTCGATTGCCAAAAATCAGGCCTTAGAAAATGGCGCCAGTGTGGTGTTCAAACTTCTCATTTTTAGCTTAATCTTGTTTCTATCGAGCTTGGTCGGGAAAATTGCTAAGCGCATCGTACAAAAAACAGTGAGTAACTCTAAGCTTAAATTTAGTTACCTACTGCAAGACTTTTTTATCTCTATGGTGGGAAAAGTGGTCTTTGCATTAGGCTTATTGATTGGCCTGTCACAACTCGGGTTTGAGCTGGCGCCGCTGCTAGCAGGTTTCGGTATTGCCGGTGTGATTATTGGTTTTGCACTGCAAGACACCCTATCTAACTTTGCTTCAGGCATGATGATCTTAATCTACCGTCCTTTTGATGTTGATGACCTCATTAATGCCGCTGGCGTCACCGGGCGAGTCAGCCATATGAGTCTGGTTTCAACCACCATCAAAACGTTAGATAACCAAAGGTTAATCATCCCCAATAATAAAATTTGGGGCGATACCATTAACAACATCACTGTTGAGCAAGTACGTCGAGTCGACTTAACGTTTGGCATCGGTTATAAAGACAGCATTGAACATGCTGAAAAAGTCTTAAACGATGTCATGATGTCGCATCCTAAAGTGTTGAAAAGCCCTGAGCCGATGATAAAGCTACACACCTTAGGTGAGTCTTCGGTCGACTTTATTGTACGCCCATGGGTTAAGCCTATTGATTACTGGGATGTTTATTGGGATATCACCCGTGAAGTCAAAATGCGCTTTGACGCTGAAGGGATTAGTATTCCGTTCCCACAACGCGATGTCCATATCTACCAAGAAACCTAAATTGCTGTATTAGCTAAAAGCCCCACCAGCGTTTGCTGGCGGGGCTTTTAAATTAAAATAGCTCCATAAATACTAACGATGAAGATCCGCTGTCACTTAAGCTAAGCCGATAATCTCATCATTGCTATCGATATCGATATTTAAGTAACCAGGGCGAATCCCCAAGCCCGGCATCGTCATCACCTTCCCCACTAAAGCCGTTATAAAGCCCGCTCCCGCATTAAGCCTGAGTTCATTGATAGGCAGTTCAAAACCTGTAGGAACCCCCTTTAAACTAGCGTCATGACTGATAGACATCGGCGTTTTAGCAATACAAACAGGCAAATGGCTATAGCCATGTTTACCTAGCCAAGCCAATTGCTGTTTGGCCTTATCAGACATAGCAACACTCGCCGCACCATATCCCACTTCAGCTAACGTCATCAGTTTAGCCTCTAAGCTATCTTCCGCTTGGTATAAGCATTTAAATTCAGATTCTACTTGGGTGGCAGCGTAAACCACCTTCGCTAACTTAACGCCGCCTTCAGAGCCGCGAGCAAAAGCATCACTTATCTCACAGCCAAAGGCACGGGTGTGGCTCACTTGTGCTTTTAGCCAATCAAGCTCTGCGGCGGTATCCGTTGGGAAACGGTTAATAGCGACCACTACAGGTGTACCGTATTGATGCACATTATTAATATGCCATTCTAAATTGGCAAAACCAGCTTTTAGACGGAGCAAGTCAGGTTGGTCTATCGCGATATCCGATTCAATACCGCTATTGGCCTTAAGCGCTTTTAGCGTGACCACAACCACAGCTGCTGACGGTTTATAGCCAGATTCTCTGACTTTGATATTACTGAACTTCTCAAAGCCCATATCAGAGCCAAAACCAGCTTCCGTTATCACCACGTCAGCCAATCTTGCTGCCAATTCATCGGCAATAATCGAAGAGTTACCGTGGGCAATATTGGCAAAAGGACCCGCGTGAATAAAACAAGGATCGCCAGAGAGCGTCTGCATCAATGTTGGCTTAATCGCATCTCTCATTATCACAGTCATGGCGCCTGCCACACCGATATCCTCTGCAGTAATCGGATTTGCTTCTAGATCGAGTGCCAGCACTAGCCGCCCCACTCTTTGCCGGAGATCCTGAAGGTCTTTGCTCAATGCTAGAATCGCCATTAACTCCGATGCAGCAGTAATATCAAAACCTGACTCATGTACAGGGCCATTGACCGCGCCAAGACCGACTGCAATCTGCCTTAAGCTACGCTCATTATGATCAACCACTCTGCGCCAAAGAATGTTTTTAACATCAATATTGAGCGCTGTTAAGCCAGATTCTTGGGTAAATGCATCAGCGCCCAGCCTTGTTTCATGGAATAGACGAGCATCAATAGCCGCTGCAGCGAGATTATGCGCACTGCTCACTGCATGTATATCGCCAGTAAGGTGTAAATTCAGCTCCTCCATTGGCACCACTTGCGCGTAGCCGCCTCCTGCAGCCCCGCCCTTAATACCAAATACTGGTCCCATGCTTGGCTGGCGTATACAGCCGCAGGTTTTTATCCCAATGGCATTCATCGCCTGCGTCAAACCAATAGTGGTTACTGTTTTTCCTTCACCAAAAGGCGTAGGTGTTACTGCCGTGACGATCACAAGTTTGGCATTTGGTTTATCAGCCAAGCGGTGGGCAACGGTGAGGGAAACTTTGGCTTTGTTAGCGCCATAGAGGGACAGTTCAGAGTCGATAATGCCGAGTTTAGCGGCGATATCTGCAATCGGTTTGCAGGTATGCTCACTAGAAATTTGTATATCTGACAGCATTCGTAGGTATCCACTGTTTTGTTTAAAATAAGGTAGAGTCACGAGTGCAATATAGAGGATCTGAAACCGAGGTTGAATAGTGAGCGAATGCTATTTTAGCTTTTTGTAATCTACATCAATAAAATCATCACCAGATGACAGAAATAGACCATGCAAAATAGCGATTTTCAACTATCACAATTTGTCGTAGGCTTTTGGCGAATAGCATTACAATCTAAATTGGAATCACCATTATCTCAATTATTACCTTGTTCCACTTTTCTACCGGAGTGCTGAAAAAAGCATTCGGAATCGTTAGGATTTAGATCGAAAAAGGCGCAATACAGCGCCTTTTCATCATGACCAATGCTTTATAAAAAGGTGATTTCACCGGTCAAATGCGGACGTCGTCCTTTTTGATCTCTTAGCTCAAATATCAAACTATCTTGTTTTTGTTCCGCCGCAAAGCTGACGTTACCAGGCATAAACAAGGGTAATTTAAAGGCAACATCTATCTTGCAAGGTTTAGCCACGATTTCAGGCATTACTTCTGCAATACAGCGCCCTTTAGACCACATACCATGCGCTAAAACACGATCAAACCCAAAGCGTTTAGACAATACTGGATGCAGATGGATAAGATTATAGTCGCCTGATGCTTTGGCGTAACGGCGGCCCAAGTCTTCACTTAAGCTCCATGCTTGAGCTGTATCCCAGTTGATATCACTGGCTCTGGGTGGGCGCATTCGCTTAGTCTTACCTTCGATGCGATATAGGTAGGTTGAGAGTGACTCCCAGACTAACTCGCCAGCAACAAACGCTTTTGATACCAATTCAAACTCCAAGCCAGAGTCGGTCATTTGGCTGGTCGTTAATGAACATTCAATATCATAGCTTTCAGCAACCGTTGTTGGACGATATAAGGTGATGCTGTTCTTTAAATGGAGCATACCAAGCAAAGGAAATGTGATTGCGTCATGAGTGAAAATCATTGCATGTAATCTAAACGCCATTACATACAAATAAGTCGGCGGTAACGTTTGACCATCAAAATCAAAACCGCATACCTTGGCATACTGCTCAACTTTTTCTGCGGACAATGCCACATTTGGACTGCTTACTTTAATCATAGGCAGCGGCTGTTCATCCCAACCAGGTTTGCGCCCAAAAAATATCTTTCGATACAGCGAAAACAGCGATGGCATAGCCTTTAAATCAATACAGTATTCTTCAGTCAAACTAATCAAACCTTACATTAAAACACAGACAAAAAATAAACGATCCGCAGATTATACCCTAAAACAGAAAAAGCCGATAATAGTGATGAGCAATCGCCTTAAGTACAGGTGGTTTGCCAACAGTTTTTACTGCTCACGCCAATAGGCTCCAAGTAGGACTGTACACTCCGACTCCCCACTAAGTGTCCGGCACCAACAATAATGAATAAAGGTTGCTTAGTTGAGGCTGATGTCATCAGTTCCTCGATTTTATTAGCCATCCCCTTATTACGGTCCCACAGCATCTTCTCTACCATTTCAGTATTGCCTTCGCGGAGCATCTCTCCTTCCATTAAATCTGCCAGCTCAGTTTCATCGCCACGGCGCCACGCCGAAATAAGTTTTAGCATATCTTCATCTGGTGCTTCTATTGCTTCGCGTACCATCTCCCACTGCGTCTCAGGACTAAAAGATGATAGCAACTCAAACTGAAACTCGGTGCTTTCGAGCTCATATACAGGTCTATGATCTGCTTGAGCAACTAACACTGAGTCCACGCCATAAAGTGCGCTATATCCCAGAGCAGTGTAGCGCCCCACACTCAGTTGCATTGATTGTAACCAGGGTGCATAGCTGCTTAAAGCGGCACATAAGTTGGCTTTATCTTTACAATAACTGGCTAATACGCCTTTGGTTTTATCATCAATCGGTAACTGTTTAGCGCCATATCTTTGTAATAATGCTGCAACGTTAGCATCGCGAACATCTGCTTCTACGACAATCGCTTTTGATGTCGAAAATGCCTGTTCAATTTGATCCGCTAATGGATAAAAATCAGCTTTACCAATATGGATAGAGCCCAGTAGATAGGCGGTTTTACCTTGATAAGAAACTTGGTAGAAAGGCGGTTTATCCGTTGGCGCAGCGCTGGCTATTTGGGCTGCAACGACACAACACATGCCAACTATCGATAATAAACCTTTCTGAATACTTGTTGCCAACATACTTGCCCCTTATAATTCAGCAAATTTTAAAATGAGAGGCTGTTATGCCACACACACAGGTTATCGAGCAACTAAAAGCCAGTTTGCAAACCGCCTACCGACAAGCTATCGATGCAGATACAAGACTCGATGGGCTCAAAAAAGCAGGCCACGTTAAGTTTAATACTATTTTCACTAAGGACGAGGGATTTTCTACCAGTAGCAATCGCTTTCAGCCTTATGTAACCGAACTTGCTGCTGAAATGGACGCGATGAGCCACGAACCTGACACCATGGCGACTGGATTAGAAAGCTACGTCCGTAAGCTTGGCTTATTATTGCAAACGATGCAGACTTTTAAAGCCAATACCAAATAGCCTTGCGGGGCCAGTCGATCCATTAATAAAACCGACGCTTACCTTATAGCCATTAAGGTAAGTGAAAGCGTGAAAAAATGTTAATGGATTGATTTTTGACATCTTAATGTCATCCAAGCGTCATACAATCTTCTACTTCTTAAATATTGAGTAGAACACATGACCGCTATTGATCTAAAAAGTGAACTCGCTAAGATCATCGATCGAGAGAAAATCAAAGCTGTTTTTCAGCCCATATGTAATATCTCAACGTATCAAGTTCATGGTTTCGAAGCGCTAAGTCGTGGACCCGAACATAGCCCGCTCTACTCTCCTGTACCACTATTTAAAACAGCGGCTCACGAAGGGCGTTTATCTGAACTTGAAAGCCTTTGCCGACGGATCTCCATCCAACAATTCAAGAATATTGCGCTATCAGGCAAGTTGTTCATCAATATTTCACCTAAAGCCTTACTGGAACCCAATCATGCTAAAGGTCTCACATTAAGCTTGGTGCAAGAATTGGGGATCCATCCTTCTCAAGTGGTCATTGAGCTCTCAGAGCAGTATCCTGCCGATGATATCGATCTGCTCAAATCTTGCTTAAACCATTACCGTAGCCAAGGGTTTCTCACTGCCATTGATGATCTTGGAGCAGGATATTCAGGTCTGAGACTATGGTCAGAGCTTGCACCAGATTACGTCAAAATTGATAGGCACTTTATTGATTCAATTGACTCATCTCCGGTTAAACAAGAGTTCGTGCGCTCTATTGTCAATCTATGCCAAAATCTAAGCTGTAAAGTCATTGCAGAAGGTATTGAAACAGAAAAAGAGCTCGCGGTATTAAAACAGTTGGGCATTATCTACTGTCAAGGCTACCTACTGGGTCGACCAGAAGCATCGCCAAATCGAAGCATCACCCTCAAAGATAACATTGAGCCCATCCCTTACCATATTCGGTTTGCAGAGTCGGCAGAAAGCCTCAGCTGCAGTGCGATTACTTGCCAGTCCGGCACTAAGCTAAAACTTATCGGCGAACAGTTTAATCAGCAACCCGCTTTACAAGCCATTGTCGTAGTCGACCAACAACGAGTGATTGGATTGATCGCTCGATCTCACGTTATAGAACTGTTTAGTACGCCTTACGGTCGATCACTACATGAACACCAACCCGTTGATGACATTCTCGATACCGATGTGATTCAGATTGAAGCTCACCAGCCTTTATCTCAAGTCAGTCAACGTCTAACGTCAGAGTCAACTGGGCTTGTAGCGCAACAGTTTATTGTATTAAAACAAGGGCGGCTATTGGGGATTGGTCATACTAAAGATCTCTTGGCACAGATCACGGAGCAAAAAATTACCGTCGCTCGTCATGCAAACCCTCTGACAGGGTTGCCAGGGAATATTCCAATTCAACAGGAGTTACAACGCTTAAAACAGCAACATAAACCGTTCTACCTTGCATATTTTGACCTATCTCATTTTAAACCTTATAACGATATTTACGGCTTTTGTCGTGGAGACGAGGTCATTATGGAGGTATCACGATTATTACAACGTCAACGAAGCAGCGATAATTTTATCGGCCACATTGGTGGGGACGACTTCGTCATCATTAGCACCTGCGATGATATTCAGCAGCAAGCACTCACCATTATTAGTGACTTTGAAGCCGTGAAGTCACTATTTTACTCCGATGAGCATTGGCAGGATAAACGGATGCTGGCAGATGACAGAGAAGGTGTTACTTGTTATCACGGCTTAATCGCATTAACGGCAGGCGTTTTACCACCGCTAGTCACCTCAAATTGCAATGAACACCAACTGTCTGTTTATAGTGCTCTAGCAAAGAAACAGGCTAAACAAGCCAGTGGCTTATTTAGTCTATTTCAATTGCACAAGGAAAAGGTGCTTAACGTGACCGCGCTGTCAGCACGGCTTTAAGTTTAAATTTTTGGCTTAATAGTCTCTTTTAGCCACGATGTGAGTAACGCATTTTCATACCGATTAGTTTTATTATTAGCCTTATGAATAGAGTGCATAAAGCCAAGGTCGGTTAATTTTTCATCGCCAACTATAATGACATGTTCGCCTTCAGTCACTTTATAACTAAAGGTGATACGAGGTGGGTAAATATCTTTAACCACACGTAAATCGTTGGTAGTGGCGCCAAACGTCGGTCTGACATCACCCGCTAAATCTAAGTCAGTAACGACCATTTCAAGCTTTTGATTCGGCTTTAAAATCTTAGCCGCTTCTTTGTTTAAATTTTTAGTTAGCGCTTCAAACGTACGGTTTTCAAAACGGGATTGAATATCACCGCTAGCCTTAACATCGCGAAAACTTTTTGGATCTTGCCACTCAACTTTAACAATACCACTTTCTGTTATAGGGTTTTCAACGGCTTCATCAGCCCATGTTGAACCTGATAACATTGAACCTGATAGTAATAGTCCAGCAACGAGTATGTGTTTTAAATTCATATTTACCTCTACGGTTGAACAAAGGAGAATGCTCTATTTCACAATCATAAACGACCTAAGCTGAATAAGGACTTAATGTGAAATGGTTAACATATAACCTATATAATATTAGTAGACCACACTCAATGCCGAATGGTTGCATCAAATTGCATCAAAACTTGCTTAAGCTAACCAAACTGTAAACAGGATTTGCATTATTAGCGCTAAATATTATGCTGTCTAAAATAAGTCGCCATCTAATAAATTGGAAATCGTGCCATGCAGAAACTCGCTCCAGTCCTTTTTGTGCTCCTATTACTGACAGGTTTAACTTGGGCAATTATTAGCATCAATCAATCAGAGCAAACTTCATCCTATGAAACTTGGTCCGCTTTCATTTATAAGAATGGCTATAACTCAAGTAAATATGAAAAAACCGATGATTTCGACGATTACCCAAGCTGCAAGGCATTTTCAGAACAGCAGTCAGAGCAACTCAATAATGTTGTTTGGGAATGCGGCCTTAACTGTAGCTTCGACTCTATGCGACAAGGATTTCATTGTAAAACAATGACTAATGAGTAACTAGCGTTGTTTTGTTCGCTCTAAACACTTTCAACATATAAGACTAAAAAATTAAATACAAAAAACACTCCATCAGTAACCAACTGTTTTTATTTCATAAAAACTAAAGCTCAACACAACCAGTCGTTAGCTCACTTTTTGTTCAGCTTTGGTACATGAAGCATTCGTTAACATACGTATCAAGCAAACGCATCCCCAGAGGAAAACCTCTTAACTGACGGGCTATAAATCGTCGTTAAGAGTCAACGGTTCCTAAACTGGTTACTGATTAATATTTGGAGTCCAATATGAACTACTCAAACATTACAACACTGCCATTTTCTGGCCGTATGGCATTCTTTGCAGCAATGCTGCTCTCATTTAGCTTCATCGGCCAAGCAAATGCCAATGACTTTACCCCTGCGGAGCAAGCAGCAGTGGATGGACACTTTGAGATCCTAGCAGAGCAGCAAGCTCAATCGGATATTGCGTTAGATAACAAAATTCAGGCTGAATTTGATGACCAAGTCAGCGACTCAGAAGAAGAGTTTATGGAGTTGACCTGTGAGGCTCACGGTTTTGATTTCGACAGTGAAGTAAGCGCCTGCGTCGAGTAAGCGAGCTTAATATAACAAAAACGAGGCATTGCCTCGTTTTTGTTGTTTATAGCTCCCCATACACCCTAGCGACTTCATACATAGAACTCTGTCACTTATCGATAAGCTGAATCCTGCCTTTCGAGGATATTTGAGGATAAACTAAAACGGAAAAGCAGCACTAAGAATTGGATAGCTCGCTTTTAGTTGTTTTTTCTTATGTGAAAACTTCTTCCCCGCAGGTGAAGCTTGCCCTGATGGCACATAAGGAAGCTCATCATCAGCACGCTCTTCATAGAGCTGACCCGCTATCAAGTCATACTCATCGAGAAAAGGATAGGCTGAACCATCTTTTTCAGGCCAATCAAGTAACTTACCAAGCTCATCTGGTGACTCGACAACAGTGTCATACCACTGTTTTCCCAGTGAGATCAAAAAGCAGCGAAACTCAGCAAAAGCATACTCAGAATCACATCCAGTGATGATATAGGCCGCCCCCCACACTGACCACGAATACGAACGACGCATTTGCTGGCCAAAGATCTTGTCAAAATCACGAAGCTCATCATTATTCAGAGGGCTCAGGTTTTGCTTTAGTGATTCAGCTAAATCCGTTTGATTTTGCTGAGGAGATGTACGGGTAACCAGTTCCCAAAACTGTGACTCTGTCATTGTGCTCTCTAAAAATACGATGGTATAACGCTATTCTAGCGTAATACCCGATAAAATAGCCAAGCTTGGCTATTAAAACTAAATGAGCGATTGTGTGGACTCGCTGCACTGATTTTTTTACACTCACCGTTATCTCCCTCAAGCACGACGACGCTTAATGCGTCAATAATTAGGTATCCAATGAAGAAACCTCACCCAATGCTGGCAATTTTAATGGCTATATATGTCTTGGTCGCCTTTGCCGCGTTATGGCGCACCGCAACAACACAAACATACGACTTGTTCACCCTTGGTGTGTTTCCAGTGTTATACGGGCTTGTACTACGTCAATTTTGGGCTGTAGTGTTATTAAAAATATACCTCGCGATTCAAACAGTGGCACTGCTCGCACTGGCTACAGCCGCAATCATTGCTTATCAAATTACACCTGAAGATGTGAAGGTGGTTTTCCAAGGACGAAATATTCCTATTAGTACCATTGTTATCTCTGCATTAATCGCCATGAGCTTCCAGTACTGGGTCGCCTTTAGTCAAAAAACAAAGCGTTACTTTAAACAAGAAAAATAGTTTCAAACCGATAAACGGCAGCGTTTTATAATGCTTAAAATCAACCATATAACAAATAAAAATAACAAGTGGTAAAGCTATTTATGAGCGATTTACAACCTAGTGAACTCTCCATACTGCTCGTTGAGCCTTCAGATACTCAACGTAAAATTATCGTTAACCGATTAGAGCAAGAGGGTGTGAAACAGATCCAAACAGCCACCAACCTTGAGCAAGCGCTGGGGATAATTAAGCGCCACCAGCCAGATCTCGTTGCCAGTGCAATGCACTTTGAAGATGGCACCGCGCTAGATCTGCTAAAACAACTCAAATCATCAGAACAATTTCGTGATATTCAGTTTATGTTGGTCTCAAGCGAGTGTCGCCGCGAGCAATTAGAAAGCTATCGTCAGTCAGGCGTTGTCGCTATTCTCCCTAAGCCGTTTACTTCAATCCACCTAGGAAAAGCACTCAACGCCACGATTGATCTACTAAGCCACGACGAATTAGACCTCACCCACTTTGATGTACAAGATCTGCGAGTACTCGTCGTCGATGACAGCAAGATGGCAAGAAACGTCATTAAGCGCACGATTACCAATCTTGGTTTACGGATGATAACGGAGGCTCAAGATGGCCAAGAAGCCATTGAAATACTGCAGCAGCAGATGTTTGATCTCGTCATAACTGATTACAATATGCCCACCGTGGATGGTTTAGCATTAACCCAATTTATTCGTAACGATAGTGAGCAATCTCATATTCCTATTCTGATGGTGTCATCTGAAGCTAACGAAACTCACCTGAGTAACGTTTCACAAGCGGGTGTGAATGCACTTTGTGATAAGCCTTTTGAGCCTCAAGTTGTCAAACGAATCCTCTATCAACTGCTCGAGGAGTAGAAAAATTGAGAAATCCTTCCTGTTTTTGACTTTAAAGGTCATTTCATCGGCTTAAAGCTCTTTTCAAATGCAAAAGCTTGTGGCATGTTACATAACGCTACTAATAAATAAATCTACGGAAAGAAGAGACGATTCAAATGAATAAGACTGAACTTGTTGCAAAAATGGCTGAATCTGCGGAACTCACTAAAGCTGAAGCCGCACGTGCGTTAAAATCTTTTGAAGAAACTGTTGCAGAAGCGATGAAGAATGGAGAAAAGATCTCTATTGTTGGTTTTGGCTCTTTTGAAACATCAGAGCGTGCTGCTCGCACAGGTCGTAACCCACAGACTGGCAAAGAAATCCAGATCCCTGCGGCTACCGTACCTAAGTTTAAAGCGGGTAAAACGCTTAAAGATAGCGTTAACTAATCACAACTCTTGTGATTTATATAAAACCTCCTATTAGGAGGTTTTTTTATGTCTGCTAATCGGCCACGACTGCAAGTTCAACCGTTTTTCACTTCAACTTTGCACTAATCCAGTGCCACCTGCCCTAGATTGAATCAATTCCAATGAACAAACCAACAGCAGCACAAATAAACATCTGTTTTATAACATTAAAATTTCTGGCTTGGTCTTTGCTATATCCCCTGTGACTATTATAAAAATACTTATAGGGGAAGATAATGAACAAGCTACTTATCAATACCGCAGCCGTGACTGCAACAGCGCTAATGAGCCTATCGGCAAACGCCGCAGTAGAAGCCAATATTGGCGCCACTTCTAACTACTTATGGCGTGGTGTTACCCAAACCAATGATGCAGTAGCCGTTCAAGGTGGCATTGATTACAGCCACGAAGTCGGCTTCTACGCCGGAACATGGGCATCAAATGTCGATTTTGGTAACGAGACCAGTTATGAGATTGATTTCTATGCCGGCTTTGCTGGCAGCATAGGCAAAGAGTTTGGCTATGACATCAGCTATCTCTATTATGCTTACCCAGATGCTGACGACAGCATCGATTTTGGCGAAGCTACAGTGGCCCTTAGCTGGAAATGGATTGAAGTAAGCTACGCACATGTAGTCAATGCGGGAAATGATGTCACTGGCGACCCTACACTCGATGAAAAAGACATGGGTTACGTGCAAACCACATTAACTTACCCTATCTCAGATACTCTCTCAATTGCAGCGCACTATGGCTACTCAACAGGTGATGTCGTTACCGCTTGGTACAGTACCGACAACTACGCTGACTATTCGATTGCCCTCAGTAAAGACACAGATTTTGGTACTGTCTCTTTTATGGTCAGTGATACTGACTTAACAGATGATGATGCTAAAGTGCTGCTAGGGTATAGCTATAGCTTCGATTTGTAATATTCGAATATTATCTTTCAGTGGCGGCCGTTGCTGTGCAGATACCATTGCACAAAAAACGCCGCTGACTGAAAGTCATCGGCCCTTTGCATTATTAATCGTCATATACCATCTCTAGTTTAGGTTATTAAATTTCAGTAATTACTCTCCGCCAATGGGTTTTATAGCTTTAGTTTTATAAAACTGTAATTTTGTTACGTAGATCGCATATTTTTGTCTAATGGCCTGCTAAATTCCTTCTT
>NZ_PJBM01000122.1:0-19037 GCF_002836075.1 Shewanella sp. GutDb-MelDb
TGTTTTTCTGATTCTAGATCCGTTTTTTCTGTTATAAATTGGCATAGTGTCGTTGAGGTTCTCGATTCTAAAGCTAATGAGTTTCGCCTAGCATACTTGTTTGCTGATGAATCTTTACTGCAATGCTTCAGGAGATAATTTTAGGTGCTAAAAGCGCCAATATAAGTGATTTATAGGTGTTCTTTACCATTGATAAAGCGTTATTTTTTATCAAAATTAGAGAGATAATGGGCTGAGTTTGTACTGTTACTTTATAGTGATGATAGCCGTTTTTACTTTATATAGACGATAGCTGATGGCTAAAATGATGCAGATCCCAGCGGGAATACTGAGCGCGTAGAATTGAAAATGGTGAAATAGCACCGCGCCTATTGTGCCACCACAGATAAAGCCTGTGATGATAAGTAAAAACAGTACCGCTTTGCGTTTATCAAAAATTTCCCCTTTGAACCAACCTCCTAACATGATCCCAAGATCTGTAAATATCCCCGTGACATGTGTTGTTCTGACAATCGCGCCACTATAGGTTGTCGCCAACGCATTTTGCAATCCACAGGCCGCAGATGCCAGATAGTGGCCAAAATAGGTCCCCCCTTGCAGAAAATAAATAGCAAAAAGAAGCAGTGAGGCTTCGATAATAAGCAAGGTATCGTAATGGCGGCCAAGTTTAACTGAGCTCCCAGATAGCAGTGCACCCGATAATGTGGCGCCCAGCATAAAACTGACAAGGAGCCCAATAAGATGAAACAACATTTTAGGTGATGAGTTCAGTAACTGGGTGCCAACTAAAGTGGCGGTGCCAGATAGGTGAGATACCGATTGATGCTCAAACCCCATCAATCCAATCGCATTGATACAGCCTGCTGTCAGCGCAAGAATAAAGGCGCCATATTCAACCCATTTGGGTAATTTTGATATCACATGAACTCCAGATTTGAGCGCGGTAAGTCGATGATTTATTTGCTGAGAGCGTAATGGCCAGTTTGTATAGCGTAGAGACTAATAGTGTTATGTCGCAATGTGTGAAGGTTGATTTAACCATCAAAGCGGCTTGTTTTCGCTGTGAGTATTTTACCGTCTATCAAAGGGCTCAACTGTTTAGTCGATCGCAAAACCGCAGTCATTCGTTACTAACTTATCGCTAGAACTAAGGCTGTGAATATTCACCTAACCCTAGTCCAATATCTGAATCGTTTATTACCTGTTTTATAGCGGGCAATTGCGCGTTAATAAATGCATATTCTCCGATAAGGTTAAGCGAGTGCGAATATTGACCAGTGTGAACTAAGCCACAGTTTGTTGTTGGGTGATTGCAATACCATACAGTTATTGGCGTAGGCCAATAACTAAGGCAGCGATGAAGAATGGCTGTTTCATCTATATCCGTTGATTAGGCTGATTTATGTCCAGACCCAAAAAATGTCGACACTTATCCTGTTGCGCACCCTATAGCCTGTTTAAACCTAATGGTGTTCCGTCCGTCGAACTCGAAAAAATTCAACTCGACGCCGATGAGTTTGAGGCGTTGAGTTTGGGCGATGTGAAGAAGATGAGCCAAATTGACGCCGCGGCATCGATGGGGATCTCACGGCAAACATTTGGTTATTTACTCGCTAGTGCGCGGCAAAAGGTGGCAAGGGCTATCACTCAAGGTCATGCGCTGGTGCTCCCTCAATCGGCCAACACCCAATAAGGAAGTTTTATGATTATTGCAATGCCAATGAGTCGAGGTCGACTCGCAGGCCACTTTACTAAAGCACAACGTATTGGCTTTTTTAATGAATATCATCATCTGGTGACGAGTTTTGACAACCCGGCATTGGCTGGTGGTTGTAGTGCAAAAAAAGCAATGCTGAATCTAATCAAAGAGCAAAAAGCCGATATTGTAATGGTGCAAAATATTGGCGAACGCATGCTGGGTAAATTACTCGATGCTGGAATAAGCGTGAGTCAAGGTGATAACACCTTAGGCATTGAGCAGCTATTAACAAGCTGTAGCGATGTGAGTCTTCGACTGCTTAATGCATCAGAGGGCAGAGCCTCGCTTAATCATCTAAAAAAAGACGGTTGCTGTGGCAGTACAGGCGGTGGGTGCGGCTGCAGTGGTGGTGCTGAGCCACAGCCTTTATTGAGTAAGGTGGCTCCAGATAGCGGAATAGAGAGTGCAACCCAGGGTGTAAAAGTGAGTTACGCTGGATTTAGACCGATAAACTAGCTTCACCTTCAAGTAATAGCGCTAGCTCTCTTTGTAGCAAGTGGAGGGTTTTGAACGCAAGGTACGAGTTTAATGACAAGGTCGTTATTAATGGTGGCATCAACGGTAGCTTTAACGCTACCGTTGATGTTTGTTGTTATTGTCACTTAATTTAATAAGCAAGGTTTTCAACTGCCCCTAATACGTTGGCGGAGCATTTGGATTAAGGTGGGGGCGATAGACGCTAGGATCATGCTGGCCATCAATAAATACTGATGTGGAGTAAATGACTCTCCTAACAAAACCATGCCACTCACAATGCCTGCTACCGGGTTGGCGATGCCGCCAAAGGTAAAGTCGACTACCGTCATACGCTGTAATAACCATACATACATGATGTAACCCAGCACGGTATTAAGCAGAATTATCCAGCCCAATCCAAAGCCGTTAGTCATACTAAACTGCTGAATGACACTGACATATTGCTCAGGTGAAAACAGTGCATGAATGAACGCTGCAACTAACAGTAACAGCCCACCAATAATCAACTGCCAAGTTAATACCGTCCACCAATGAATGCGTGTCCCGAGTGCTTTAATAATGGTGCTGCCAACTACAATGCAGCTAATAGCGGCAAACATAGCCAGTAATCCGAGCGGATTTAACGTGATAGCACTGGGGTCAAATAGCTTCCAAGCCAAGATGATTAACACCGCGCCAAATACAGCCTGCAGTGAATTAGGGCGTTTTTTACTTATCACCCAATGAAAAAGCATCGCAAAAACAGGCACCGAAATCATGCCTACGCCCGAAATCGCCGAGGGTAACGTGAGCGCCATAATAAAAATCAAACTAAAGAATGCGGCAATGTTGATGGCGCCTAACTTAATCAGTACAGACCAATCCGCTTTCTTGGGCAGGCTAGGCTTAAGGGCTAGTAAGATCAGTCCTGCTGGCAAAGCACGAATGGCACCGAGCAATAAAGGGGGCCAGTCAGGCAGCGTAAACTGCGTCATGGCATAAGTCGTCCCCCAAAAAAAGGCGGGGATCATGGCTAGAAAAATATTCATATACTACCTTAGAGTTAAGTATCTTCACGTAAAGATATAAGCTGATTGTGAACCTCTAATTTATTTTTGTAAAGTATCTTCTTATAAAGTATCTTTGCGTTAAGTTTAATTTAGCCGTTTAACAAACAGAGTATGGTGTGAAATGGATGATATCGATAAAGTCGTCGCACAATGGGGCGAAGAAAAGCCACACTTGCAAACGCTACCGATGGAAATTTTTGGACGCATAATGCGTTTGCAAAAGCATATTGAAGCAGAAATCGCAGCTTGTCATAAACAATATGGGCTAACATTGGGGGAGTTTGATGTGCTCGCGACACTGCGTCGCTCTGGCGAACCTTTTAACTTGACCCCGTCAGCCTTGTTGTCGTCGATGATGTTGACCTCTGGCGCGATGACAAATCGTTTAGATAAGCTTGAATCTAAGGGTTTTATTGAACGGGTGCACAGCACTGAAGATCGCCGTAGTGTTTCTGTTGGTTTGACCGAAAAAGGCTTTGCTATTATTGATGAAGCGATTGAAGAGCATGTGCGTATTCAGCATCAGTTAGTTCAGCAGTTATCAGATGCAGAAAAGCCGGAATTAAATCAACTGCTCAAAACGTGGTTAGCCGCTTTTGAAGGCGGTCAGTAGTAGAAAACCCCCTCTCTTTTAAAAGAGGGGATAATGGTTGTAGATGATGTGATAAATCATCTTTGGGGCCTAAGGCGACGTTAAGTAAACCATAACCTTGCTAGCTAGCCGTTAAACCAGATTTAACACCCAACCTAGAATGGTAAATGACACCAGTAGCAGTACAAATAAAAGTGCCAATAAACGCCATTGCATTACTTGCTTTAACATCACAAATTCTGGGAAGCTAACAGCAACAGTACTCATGCAAAATGCCAGTGTCGTTCCTAATGGCACGCCTTGTAGCAACAAGCTTTCTAATACGGGTATTACGCCAGTCGCATTGGCATACAGTGGGATCCCCATTAATACTGCAAGCGGAACAGACCACCATTGGCCATCACCTAAATTGGCTTCTAACCAGCCTGCTGGGACAAACCCATGCAGCGCCGCGCCTATGCCTACACCGATAATGACCCATTTCCATACTCGTCCAAATATCTCAACCGTTTCAGACTTAGCAAACTGATGTCGCTGTTGCCAGCCCATCGTGCTAGCAGCTTGGGTCGATGATTGGCCTGGTGGTATTGCTGTTGCGGTCGATAGTTGGCCTCTAGCATAGGCTTTAGCGGCTAAGGGTTGTAACCATCGCTCGGCTTTTAATAAGTCGAGTAGCGCGCCACCCAATATCCCTATGGTTATGCCCGTTAAGACGTATAACAGCGTGACTTTTAACCCTAATAAGCTGAACAGTAATAGAATCGCAACTTCATTAATCAAAGGGGAGGTGAGCAAAAAGGCCATGGTAATACCGATGGGGATGCCCGCGGAGGTGAAGCCTAAAAACACCGGAATACTTGAACAGGAGCAAAAGGGGGTAATTGCGCCAAATCCAGATCCTAAACCATAACCGACCAGTTTGGGTTTACCTGATAAATAGTCACGTACTCGTTCAACATTAAGTGACGCTCGTAACCAGCCAATGGCATAGATCATCACAATCAGCAGGGCAAATATCTTGGTGGTGTCTTCAACAAAAAAATGTACCGCTTGGCCAAGTTGGTTTTGGCTGGATAAGCCTAATAAATCATAAACCAGCCAATCGGCAAGTACTGAAAACCAAATCAACATTGGTTTACCTCGCTAAAGGGGTTAGAGAAAGTTAGCAATCGTCGTTAGCTGTCACTAGCGCTCTCTTGCTAGCCCACTGATGACTATTTACCGATGACGAGCTATAGATAAATAGTGACAGACGCTTATTGAGTGTTGTTAGCTTGATGTAATAACAGCTCAATTTCAGCATGGGAAGGCACGTTCCCCGCGCTCATTACCACGCCATTAATGACAATAGCGGGTGTCGACATGACACCATAATCTAGAATGGTTGTCATATCGGTGACCTTTTCAAGTTCAAAGTCTAGCGCTAATCCCTTGGCAACTTGCTCTACATCGGCGGCTAAGTTGGTGCACTTTTTACAACCACTTCCTAATATTTCAATTTTCATATTGTTGTCCCATTTTTAATTAATGTACGTAGATTATTGCGATTAACACTTAGCAAAGTGTGTACTGTTTAAGAGGGCTTAAGCAATCCGGCTTGGGCTTTGGCATTCTTTTCCAATACCGCCTCAACACAGCCAAACATTTTTAATAGGCAAGGGGTTTCAAGGCGATAGAAGATCTTTTTTCCATCGCGGCGGCTACTGATAATTCCCGCCTGTTTTAATACCGATAAATGTTTAGATACCGTTGAAATATCGGCGTTAACACCATCGGTGAGATCGCAAACGCAATGCTCTTGTTGCTGTAATTGTTCTAACAGCCATAGACGTGTTGGATGCGCCAGCGCTTTGAGCACTGCTGCACGAGCAGTTAGTCGCAGTTGTTCCTGTTCTGTCATACCAATGTCCTTCGTGGGTAACCCGATAGGCGTTCAATACTTTATCATTTGGCAAAGTGACCAAGTGTTATGGTGCAAGTATAGCGTAAAAATTTTATTGATTATCGTGACCGAGGGAACAGTTCTAGTAAGTTTGCAAACAAGAGGATAAGTCTAATAGGTTGTTAATGGCTGTTAGGGAACAATGGATTGTGACGGAGATTAACAGTGAGCTTTTGAAGATAAATATCGAGGGCGGTGACTTGTTTGGAGGTGTGGGGAAGGAGAGTTGATTAACTCTCTTCCCACAAAAATCTTTTTTGTTACTGTTGTAACTGAGCTTTTGCTGCTTCAACTTTTGAAAAATCTAATCCAAGTTCGGTGACAGCTTCTTTAATTAGGCCTGGCGCTTGCATTACTAAGCCCATCATCTGTTGCAGCTTTTCTGCTGGAATACCTAACTGGCCAACGGTCGCCATCGCCATCATTGGATTTTCAGTCAGTGTTTGGAACAGCTCACTGATTTGTGCGTCACTGATATTGTGTTCTTTTAAGATAGCAAGAATCGGATTCATTGAACTGCCTTCATATGCAAATTAAGTAAAATAGAGGGGGGATTCTATCACTCATGACAGCTAATTCGACGCTTTGGTAAAATAAAATTATCTGATGTTGAACCGTATCGAAGAGGAGTAATACCAATTACCTTAAGTATTTGACCAATTCAGAGTGCCTCAGACTTTTCCACTCAAGGTGCATTGGTGAAAAAAGTGTTATTCCCTTTTAAGCCTAGGCACATTTTTGCAGACACGGTATTCAGTTAGATTAAGGCGCTTTAGGGCGTTGTAAATCGAAGCGGTTTGCTTCGGTGATGCTGTAGTAAGCAGTGGGGCCACCAGCGCGTAATATTGGCTCGGCATCTGAGGTTAGGTATTCACCCTGGGCGCTAAGTAGGTGTTTGGCAATATGCACGGCAACCACTTCCCCTAAGACTAACCAGCTATCAATTTTATCACCATTAGCGCCTTGTAGTTGAATGAGCTGCGAGAGCTTACATTCAAAATTGACTGGGCTTTCAACTACGCGATCGGCAGCTACAATCGTTCCTGGTGTTGCAGTGAGCCCAGAAAAATTGAATTCATCTTCGGAGTTAGGTAAAACGACTGAGCTTTGATTCATTTTCTCGGCAAGCTCTCTGGTGGCTAAATTCCAGATAAACTCTTTGGTCTCAGCTATATTGGCGACACTGTCTTTCCAACCGATGCTGGAAAAACCAATAATGGGTGGGCGATAGTTAAAGCAGTTAAAAAAGCTGTAGGGAGCAAGATTGCGCTGCCCTTGAGCGTTCCTCGATGAGATCCAACCAATGGGCCGCGGACCTATAATTGCACTTAACGGATCGTGGGGCAGTCCATGGCCTTTACTGGGTTCGTAAAAGTAGCGGTTATCATCGTTCATCGTTATCTTTCCGTGATGGCTGTCAGTGATGGTTCAACGTCTCAACTTCTCGCGGTATTGTCAACCAGCCAGTACTGGCCCATTACTGATACTCATAAGGATGCGAATATTGACTGAAAATTTAAGGTTGAATCAATCACGTAATTTGTAGCGACTCTTTTTTGCACGCAAAAAAAACGTCTAAAAAGACGTTTTTTTCGTTATTGGATAACCTATTCAGCTTGGCATTTTAGCTCGGGCAAAGCCCTTGTTTCATCACTGTCTGGCAGTTTAATGGAGCAAACGTCAGCTTGGATCATCAGCTGCACCATTTGTGGCATCTCATCGTTTCTGCCCATAATTAATTGGCCACTAGGGTCTTTATGGGGCGCACGTTCAATGGCCAGCAAACTGCTTTGAGTAAATGCTGTTTGGCCTATTTGTATCTTGTTAGCCTTGAGTAAACTGGCAATGGCTTGCTCGAGCAGGCGAGTGTTATTGGCAGTCGATGATACTAATACGGCAGGTACCGCTTTAGTGTCATTTTCAGCAAAAGCACCGCAGCCACCTAGGCCGATCACGCCCATTGTAAGCACGGTGCCAAACACTCGCCGTAGCATTATAAAGCTCCTTTCATATCGATAATGATACGGTTGTTTTGCAAGAACGACTGGTTACGCTCATCTTTTAGCATAAAGCCTTCATCGATAAATTCATTGACGGCTTGAGAGCGAGCAACGCCAGCGGCAACTGCTGGGCAGCGCTCGTTATCTCGATAATAAAGCGCAGCACTTAATAGGCGTTCATCCGTATCACCCAGTGCATGCCCTAAATCATCATCAAGCATACAACCTTGAACCTCACTGGCGAGTGTTGGGCTAGTCGAAGGCACAAAGCCGTCAGAGTATTCACCAAACCCCTTGTCATTCACGCCTTTAAACTGAATCGTAAAGTAGGTGGTGCCACAGTTAGGTGTTGGATAAAAACCGTAGGGTTTACCACAGGTTGTGCCGCCTAATTGAATGACTTCGATATCGACACCGCGTAAACCGTTCATTAACGCTTCACTAGCAGAGCAAGTACTTGAGGTCGTAAGCACATACACTCGTTTAAGATCGAGTGTTGGAAGTGTGGAACCGCCAGTGAGTAATGCAGTATTAAACCCCAGTGTTTCGTCTATAAAGGGCATGGGCGATAAGGCCTGATTGTTCACTGGGTTGGTATTTGGATATTTGTCATTGAAGCTGGTTTCTTCAAAGGTGCGGTTGGTGGTGGCATCTTTACCGGCAATCATGTAGCCGAGTTGGCTCGCCATCGCGAGTAATCCCCCGCCGTTATACCTAAGGTCGATGACCAGATCGTTAATACCTGCTTGGCTCAATGTGGTCACAGCATCAAATAGCCCGCGTTCAGCGGTGGCAATATGCGCATTAAACTGCAGATAACCCACTTTACCGCTAGTGGTTTGAATAGTTTTAGTATTTTTCACCGGGGTCGAGACTATTGTTTGTGCGGTTAACATTACCGTTCGATCGGTTGCAGCGTCAAGATCGCGCACGGTAAAGACAGTTTGCTTACCATTTTGGCTTGGAAATAGGCCAGCATTGATGATGTCGATACTGGCGCTATCGGCGGCATCTCTGACACTCACGCCATCAATTTCTACAATAACGGTACCGCGAGAGACATTAGCAGCACTGGCGGGAGAGTCAGGCTCATTATAAGTCACCGTCACTTTACGGGCACCGCTTTGGGAAGCGTTAGTGAGTTTAAAATTGAGACCGTAGCCTACTGAAGCACCAGATTGATTCAGATCCTCCCATTCAGCGGTAGACATTGAAAAGTGGAAGTTATCTTTGTCATTACCCGAATCTGACTGCTCCTCTGTTATCAAAAGCTTAAAATACTCTGCAACTGAATAAGGAGCGGGATCACGATCGATAATCTCGCTATACCAAAGGTAAGTATCGTTGCTCCACGAACGTAACCAAAGCTTTTCAGTCTCTGCGCTACCGGTTTGATTGGCTCTGCATTGGTTAACTAAACTAGAGTCACTAGCAAACTGACCTTGCACCCAAGTTTCGCTAGAGTCTCCCCCACCACAAGCGGATAAGCCAAGTGTAGTGACGATAACTAGCAGCAGTAATTTTGTTGAACCCAACATCATAAATAATCCTTTGGTTTTGCTAATATGTTTTAACAAACAGGAATGCAATTAGTAGAGGTTGCAACTTTATTACAAATGAAACAATTTGTAATGTAAATTCGCAATAATGTAAGCCTTAATGTTGGGGTTTGATGGTTGATCTTGCCAATGCCTGATCAGCCCCCCTTAGTGTGGGGCTATGATTACAAGCAAATTGTACTTTCATCCTGTGCTACCTTAGATAAAGACGTATTATTAATTGTTTGCCCACTATCATCATTGGCCATAACAGCTATACCGCGATGCTTGTTGTCGCAACCTGCTTAATAGCAGTTGGGCCTAGTCTTTATTATTACTGCTAACAGATAAGGCAATCTATGGAATATCCCTCATTATCGAGCAATATCACCCAGCTTATAGGTCATACCGATCTGCTGCGGATCGACAGCTTATCTACGCTGAGTGGCTGTGAAATTTTAATTAAATGTGAGCAACAAAATCCAGGTGGTTCGATTAAAGATCGTGCTGCACTGCAGTTGGTTACCGATGCCATTGAAAATGGCAAGCTAAAGCCGGGCATGACGATTGTTGAAGGTACAGCGGGTAACACGGGTATTGGTTTAGCGTTGGTGGCTAAAGCACTGGGGTTCAACATGTTGGCGGTGATGCCGCGAGGCCAAGCGTCAGAAAAAGAGCAGATGATCACTCTACACGGTGCCAAACTGATGTTGGTTGATGCTTGCCCATTTGCCAACCCCGATCATTTTTACCATACGGCAAAGCGTTTGGCGGAGGCTAATGATGATTATTGGTGGGCCGATCAATTTGAGAATACCAGCAACAGCAAAGCGCATTATCAGCACACTGGGCCGGAGATCTGGCAGCAAACCAATGGCAATATCGATGCGCTAGTGTCGGTGGCGGGCACTGGCGGCACAATTGCGGGTAACTCTCGTTATTTATCAGAACAAAATCCAGCGTTGCAAACATGGTTGGTTGATCCCGACGGTTCCGGCATATATGCCTACCTAAAATCAGGTGAGTATGTATCAAGCGGCAGTTCGTTTACCGAAGGGATAGGGATCATGCGCCTTGTTGAGAACTTTAAGCAGGCTAAAGTCGATAAAGCGATCACCTTGCCCGATCTCGACCTTATTGCCATCGCACGTCATGTTCAGCGTGAGGATGGCATTGTGCTCGGCAGCAGTGCTGCGCTGAATGTTGCAGGGGCACTCTACGCCGCGGCGAAAATGGGCAAGGGCAATACGATTGTGACTTTTTACTGTGACTTAGCAGAGCGTTCTTCGTCCAAGCTGTATAACGCAGAGTTTCTTAATAGCAAAGGCTTTAATCAACCGATTGAGTCGCTTGAAGAGATGTTTCAGCGATATAAAAACCAAGCTAGTGAGGCGGTGGTTAATGTCGCGCGTTAACTCGCTGAGAGCGATGTGCACTTTTGCTTTAAAGAAGTGCAAAATCGAGATAGAGGCTAGCAACACAAGGTATACTATGCGCTCTTTTTTGCGGCTTGCGAGTTGATATGATTATTTTTACCACTAACTTTGGCGATATTGAGATAGAGCTCGATTTCGACAAAGCCCCCGTTAGCGCTAAAAACTTCCTCAAATATTGTGAAGATGGTTTTTACCAAGGCACCATTTTTCATCGGGTGATTAAAGGTTTTATGGCACAAGGCGGTGGTTTTACTGCTGAAATGGAAGAAAAGCCAACCCGTGCTGCTATTGTCAATGAAGCCAATCGAGGCCTTAAAAACCTCAGAGGTACGCTTGCGATGGCACGTACTGATGCACCGCACTCTGCTACTGGTCAGTTTTTTATTAATTTAGGCGACAATGCATTTCTTGATTATACCGCGACGACTAATGCAGGCTGGGGTTATGCTGTGTTTGGTAAGGTAACGGCGGGAATGGATGTGGTCACTAAAATAGGTCGAGCTAAAACGGTTTCTCAAGCAGGTCATGACGACGTGCCTAAAGAGCAAATCATTATCGAAAAGGTCACTATTAAGGATTAATCACTCCCGCCTAAAACCACTTACTCATTAAAGCGCTAATATCAATAGCGCTTTTTTGATCGCGACATGATTAACGCCATCAGCTGTGCAAACATAACCCCTAAAAAGCTGCTTAGCAGCAGACTTATACCCGCTTGCTGCAAGCTCCAACTTGGCTCGTTGGTCGGTATCAACAGCATCAGCAGAAATATCGTAACCGCAAAAGCTTGTCCGATTTTTATGGAACAGTGATTTTTATTAGGTGTAGGAGGGTTGGCTTTCATTGCGGTTACTTTTTGATAGCTTCTTGCGAGCGAGCGTCTCTTAAGCGGTTGCTTCATCAACCACCATAGTGGTGCACTCAGTGTCAGTAGCAATAAGCTGGTGAAATTCCATAAACAGGGGATAACGCCACTGCATTCTGGGCAAACATAGCCAAACCAATGGCCGAATGCATTGCCATTACTCCATAACATGCCTGGATTCATCGCATGGCAATGTGGGCAGGGAACAACTTGTCTGGCTAATAATGGCTGCTTACTGTGTTTTTCAATGAGCGTGACCTTGGGAAGCCGTTGACCTAATACTAATTCGTTAATTGCCAATACGGGATTGATGGCCCAAAACAGTAGTAATGGGCTCGGCAGCTGCAGTATCTGATACTTGTTAGGGTCATATCGCATCTTAACTCCTGATCAATATAGGGCGTTTCGGCTTAGCTGTTCGCCTCGTTAGTTAGCATTACACACAAGCATTAATTCGGTTACGTCCATCGGCTTTGGCGCGATAAAGCGCGGTGTCTGCGGCGCATAGCAATGCAGTGCTGGTTCTAAATTGTCCATTAATTTCGCTAGCGTGTCCTTGGCTCACACTGACCGAAACAGATGCATCAAGACCGATATCCATGTAGCTTAAGTCGTTAATGTTCTTTTGAATCAGTCGTGCGGTTTGCGCTACCTGCCTAGCATTGCTATTGGGCAGAATAATGGCAAACTCTTCGCCACCATAGCGGGCAGCGGTGCAATCTAAATTCGGTAATGAGGCTTCAATTGCTCTGGCTATTTTCTGTAAACAGTAGTCACCTAATATATGGCCGTATTTATCGTTAAAAGACTTAAAGTGGTCAATATCGATAATCAAAACACTCACCGGGCGACCTTTATCGACACAGGTTTTCCAGTGGCTTTGTATTTCAGAATCAAACACACGACGATTGGCTAGCTTGGTTAAGCAGTCGGTGGATGCCCATTGGTGTAGCTGTTTATATTCGGCGCGATACTTAGTCAGATCTCTAATCACAATGGCAAACAGGGGCGTGCTTAATGCAAAATGTGTTATCGACACCTCGACATCTTTGCTGACATCGTTTGGTAACCGCAGCGTGGTCTCTGCTGGTGCGTGGTTTAGTGGGCGGCTACCGGTACGTGATTCGATAATCATTTTTTGGTAAAGGGTTTTTTGTGGCTCTAATAAATAGTTTTGCCACTGCTGGCCAATCAATGTTGGTGTTGTCATCGATTGATTAGTATTGAGCTGTTCACTACTGAGATCTTCGCCAATCAATAAGTCGAGAGCATGCTCGTTGATAAGTTGAATGGTGCCGTGTTCGTCGACGACGACTATGGCTTCCATAAGCAGATTAACCATCATCTTAAGGGGTTGCAGGTGGGTGCTTTGAAGCTGGCTGGCGACGGCTATCGGCTTAAAAGGTAATGTTTCACTGGTGGCAGCGTGCTCTGTAGGGCCATCGCTGATAGCGGTATTGGCGATAATAGCGGTCGGCTGCGACGCGACAGTCGCGCTGTTTTTGCTCGTCGCAATAGTCGTCGCCATCGAGAGCGCTGAGCTTACAGCTGCCTTAGAAACGGTATCCGTTGGAGTCGCCAACATAGCAAATATCCCTTTTAAATGATTAATTTAACGCTTAGCCCACGTCAATTGAGTTAATACTTTAGCTAAAGGGGAAATACTTTACCTTTCGGCAACCTTCCTAATTAAGTCATTGTTACTATGTGGTTTTGTTCTTAATCTTGATGTTAAGGTGTCAACTTAAAGTGCTAGATTTGCTCGTGGCTATAGATAAAAGTATTAGTTTGTAGGCTATTAGCTTGAGTATTTAGGTTCGGTGCTAGGTGCTAGGTGCTAGGTGCTAGGTGCTAGGTGCTAGGTGCTAGGTGCAGCAGAGGGAAAGGAAAATATGGCCACCCATGAATAATCGCATGTTTGCAGCCTGCCGACTAAACTTGAACAATGAGCTTATGTAGGAGGTTGCCATGCCCCGTCCACGAAGAACGCAAATTAGTCTTGAAGACACTCCTTTTTACCATTGTTGCAGCCGTGTGGTTCGACGTGCTTTTCTCTGTGGCGATGATAAATACACGGGTAAAAACTACGACCATCGGCGAGGTTGGGTAGAAGCGCAAATACTCAAACTTACAGAGGTCTTTGCCATTGATGTCGCAGCTTATGCAGTGATGAGTAACCATTTGCATTTAGTACTTTATATTGATGTTGAAACCGTTAATAACTGGTCCGATAGAGAGGTCGTAGAGCAGTGGCATAAATTATTCAATGGAACGCCGTTGACGCAAAAGTTTGTTAAAGGCGAGGTGATTGATGACTATTTAGTTGCTCAACTAAAGCATGCTATCGCAACTTACCGTTCAAGGCTTTGCGACATTAGTTGGTTTATGCGCTGCCTCAATGAGCCCATAGCACGGCAAGCTAATCTTGAAGACAACTGCAGCGGACATTTCTGGGAAGGGCGTTTTAAATCGCAAGCATTACTTGATGAAGCTGCAGTGCTGGCCTGCATGGCTTATGTTGAGCTCAACCCCATTCGAGCCAAAATGGCCAATACGCCTGAATCTTCAGATCACACCAGTTTGCAACTGCGTGTTAAAGCGGCATTAAACGGTAAACAACCCACAAACTTACTGCCATTTATTGGTAACGAGCACCAACATCAACCTAAAGGCATCGCATTCAGCCTGAATGATTATCTTGAATTGGTTGACGAAACAGGACGAATTATTCGTGATGGTAAGCGAGGATCAATATCTGCGAATGCACAAAAGATATTGCATCGACTGAATATACCTACTGCCAACTGGCTGAAAATAACCACTGAATTTGGCAGTCTTTTCCACGGCCCAGTAGGAACGTTGCAGGAACTAAGCACCTACTGCGAACATCTAGATAAAAGGCGACGGCATTTTTCGAGTAGTTGTCAGTATCTGCAATAAGGTTAGATTCCATCTCAAAACTCTAAAGCTGCTTTCTCTGAAAATCAACAGAGCTGAAACTCCGCACCTGTAAATCAACAATTTCACGATAAATCAGTCATCTTTCACTCTTCACAAAAAATATAGCCCTTTCTAAAGCACCAGCAGCACAGTGAAACATCCAGAGTCCAAATATTTCTCTATTCGCTTCGTATGTTATTGATTAACAGTGGCTGGCTAATCTATTTGTGCAGTGAAATATCCAGAGTCCCAATATTCATTACTTGCTTCGTATGTTATTGATTAACAATGGCTGGCTTATTTATTCTCTTTTGTTGCGTCACCGCTTGAGCGGTGGATGCGGTGGTTAATCGGTAGCTGGTGAGTAATAATCTGTTGAGAGTCGCAGTGCTAAATTTGACTGAGGGTTTTATTATAAGTCCTTTTAAATTTATGGCTGCTTTGAAAATATGAAAAAGGGATGAGGCGGAAACGCCCCATCCCTCGGGATTAACTATGGCTGGCCATAATTAATACTTAATTGGCTACTAGTCTGTTCCGCGATTGATAATTTCTGGGTCAGGGCTTAATAGCATCAGGCTATTTTGTTCATTGGTTAGTATAAAGCGGAAACCGGTCTTACCTACAATTGCATCAGAATCAACGAGGTCTATAAACTGACTATCATTACCTAATTCCACGCTATCAATCACGTTATCGAAAGGAGTGGTAAAGGCGGCACCGACAAATGTAAGCCCCTTTTCGGTGTGATCAACCAAATGATAGCGGATTGTTGTATGTTCATTAACAACAAGACTACCGGTAACAGGGGCACCGTCCTGAGTGTAGTTAAACTGAGGGACATTATCATTATTTAGGGTGACTGTGAGCGTAAACTCTATGAGTGTTGTATTGTTAGGCATTTCATCTTCCTTTGATGTGGTGGGTAAATTGATTATTTAATATATATATGGTCTTTACTTAGCTGCTCTATAGGTGCAATCGTTAAAATTGATTAACTTCAATACCATGGCTTTTTAGGTTACCTATTAGCTCCGGTTGACTGGCTAATTCATCTAGGCAAGTTAACGCTCTGGCATAAGCAATCGTAAATTTGGGATCTTTATTTATCTTTACAATGCTTTGCATTCGTTGTTTGGCTTGCTGACACAAATGCATGTTTAAAGGTTCATTGTTTATGGCCATTGCAATCTGTACTTGCAGTAGCTCGCTGGCAGATAAGTTACCTAAATAAATTCTATTTTCAGGTTGTGTTGCGACTATATGTTTAAAAAGCTCAGTTGATAGCAGTGCTTGTTGGGCACTCTGTTTATAAGCCGTGGTTTTTAGATAATAACTTGCTGCAGCAAAATGATATTTGGCCCAAACAATGTCAAACTGTTTAGATTTAGTAAGTGACTCATCAGATTTTAGCTGTATTGCTATCCGCGCGGGCTGAAACTCCTCTGCCAAATGTTTAGGGTTGTCGATAAATCTCAACATCATAAAGTAGGCGTAATACTGCTGCACTCGCCAGACATCATTCTCTGGGTCGTGTTTTAGTGCTGCGGTTATGGTCTGATAGCTCAGCAGTGCTTGTGAATAAGCTTCGTTATGGCGGCCAAGATAATGGAATAGGGTCGCAAGTATTTGATTACTACTGGATAATCGGTCGAGGGTGTATGGGTCACTGTTATTACTATTATTTAACTGCTGTTGGATTTGCTGATGTATTTTAATTGAGGTTTGAATATCGCCCTGTGCCAATACAGCGCGGGCTAACCATGAGCGAGTATTAGTGACATCAGCAATGAGTTGAGAGCTGATTGTATTGTTAGCCAATGCTTGTAGTTTTAGCTCTAGCGAGGTTTCAAAACCTTTCTGGGCACTAGCGAAGTCTTGCTGTTTTACCGACACAGACCCCAACGTACTCTGCGCATAAGATAACTCCATCAATGCATCATTATCCTCTGGCGCAATATCAAACATGGTCTGGCTGTAGGCGAGATACTTTTCAAACCACACTCTGGCGGCATCCCAATCGCTTTTATCGTAATCGAGCTGACCTATCCAAAAAGCATTGGCGCCTAAGGTTTTAAGTAGTTCTAGATTATGTGGCTGGGCAGTTAATAACGCAGTTAACTTGCTGCGAGCGGCATGAAAGGCGGTGCTGGCCTCGTCGAGCTTGTTGCGCGAATAGGCTACTTCGCCCATGGCCTCAAGGGTTTGTGCGTGTTGGAAGTTAGCGTCAAAGCCTAGGTTGTTATCGATATTGAGCTTGGCGTCAGTAAAGTACTCCAGCGCCTTATTACTAATACCATCGAGCAGGTCCATGCGGCCAATGCCGCGCATCTTGTCGGCGAAATCACCCACCATAAAGCCGAGTAGGTTTTCTGCCGCTAAACGCTTTTGCTGCGCCATTTTTTCCGCTTCGGTGCTCTTGTAACTCATCACTATGGATACGACTGACAGCACGCACAGCGCTGCAATGGTGAAATGTCGACGCCAGCGTTTGCTGCGTTGTTGTTTGGCGGAAGCGGCAATCAACGCTCGCTCCTGGGGTTCAATGGTAAACAAGGGATTATCTTGCAGGGCTAATGCCTCATTGAGAGGTTTGCCATCGGCGAGCAGGTAGGCGCTATTTTTGTGCTCTTTGCGCCAGCGCTTGGCAAGATGATATAAGCGGCTTTTTATCTGCAAGCTAGTATTGTGCTCATCAATCCAGCTCGTGGCGCGCGGCCAACGCCTTAATAGTGCTTCGTGGGCAATGCTAAAGCAGGGCTCACCATTTTGCAGGTGTGAGACAAACAATCGGCTGTCGACCATGGCTTGCACTAAGGCATTTTCGGACTCGGATTCTGATTGTGATTTAGCGAGCAGTTGTGACCAGCGCGCGGTGCGGCTGGTAATGGACACTTCATCTTCTCTTAGGGTCACCAGTAAGGACAACACATGCGGCAGGCAGTTTTTTTGCTTTTCAGTTAAGCCATTAATGGCATCTTCGGCATTTTTACCTATGGCGCCCTCGATGCCGCCGAGCTCTTGATACACAGTGACTTGCAACTGATCGTCGCTGCTGCGCCTTAGGTATAAGGCTTGCAACATATATTGCAGCATTGGCAGTGCGTCAGGGTTGCTGGCAGCTTCGCTACAAAGCATTTCGTCTAGCGGCATGGCGCTATCGGGATCGATGTCCCACGTTAAGTTGGCTGCGATAGCGGGCAGGCGGATCATCTGTAACAGTTCACTGCGAGAGGGCGGTGCTAAGTCAAAATGGGCGCCGCGACTTTTACCCGCCATTAATGTGGGGTAGTTCACCAGCAAGGGGTAAAACTCATTACGACAAGCACTTAAGATAAGCACAGTGCCTGAGGTGGCTAAGTGTTCAATAAGCTCGACAAAGATATGCCGCTCTTCATCTTTAAACAGCGGTGATGAGAGTAATATTTCAAGTCGATCGATGAATAGCGCGAAATGGGTATAGTTATTGGTTTGCGTTTTTAGCGCTTGCTGGCATAGCTTAATGACGGCATTGGGCTCATCAATCAATGTGGTTGCAAGGGTGTCTGCACTATAACCGTCAAACACGGGCAGATCGTTTAACTCCCAATCGAGCATGGCGCTGGCCAGTTCAATAAACAACTGCGAACTGCTTACATCAGCAAAATCAAGACCACTATAGGAAGCGACTTTAACGCTGTTGTAACCGGCGGTGGTCATTAAGTTAGGCATAATGCCTGCATTAATGAGTGATGACTTACCACTGCCGCTGGGGCCTAAGGTCAGGCAGAAGGCTCTGCCGTACTTAATTTGCTGGCTTATTCTATCCAGCAACACGCTGATCTGTTTACCTCGGCCAAAGAATACGTCGGCATAGTTGGCGCAATACGCTTGTAAACCAGGAAAGGGAGAACCACTTTGCCAGCTTTGGTGAGCGGCTACCTCTTCTTGGCCAATGGGAAAGCGTACTTCGGCTAATGTGCGATAACCCCGTTTACGAATGGTTTCAATGAATATGGGGGAGGTGGCGCTGTCGCCGAGTGCGCGGCGTATTTGATTAATGATTTTGTGCAGTGGATTGTCACCCACATCGGTGTTGGGCCAACAATGATTGACGATGTCATCGCTACTCAATACTTCACCTGCGCGTAGGCAAAGTAGTTTTAGCACATCCATGGCTTTTGGCTCTAGCTGCTTGACCTGCTTACCCGCGCGTAAGCTGTTTGCATTGGGGTCAACTTGCCATTCACCAAAGAAAAAAGTGTGATCACTCATAGTTTCATTCCATTGAGTCCTGATAGGGTGATACCTATACCTAAACGACTTAGAACCGCTCCCACGTGAATGCTATTTATATCAGCGCCTGCATTTCCAAGTGGCTTGAGTATAGCAGCCTGACACTAGGTCATCGTTATTAGGTTTAGCCTGTATCTAGTCAAAAATAAATTAATAAATCAGGC
>NZ_PJBM01000123.1:0-18688 GCF_002836075.1 Shewanella sp. GutDb-MelDb
GGTTTGAATGGTTTGAATGGTTTGAATGGTTTGAATGCGACAGTCAAATCAAACAGAAAAAGGCCATAGTTGGCCCATTCGTTAAAGGTGTGAGTCGTTTAATTTTTTTAGCCTAACCGTTTAGCTTACTCGTTGAAGCCAACCGCTTGATGTTATCGGTGCAGATAAAGACAGCCGAATTTATATCAGGCTGTTCGAAATATGGCTTAAATGCATTTCCAACTCATCTTCAGTTTTAGGAAGGCAGTTCAATTCAAAAGAGAGTGGCTTGCTACCATTGAGCATGAACACTGAGCTTGCGCCATGATCATAGTGGAACCATTTTCCATTGACACAAAGATCGGTATAACAATTTGGTAATAGTTCCATCGTGCACCTCTAAATGTTACGTTTCAGTTATTGTTAAAAGAGATAAAGTCATTAATTGCGTGAGCCTTGCGGTGTAACGGCAATCTACGTTTGTGACTTAGCTCACTCTTATATGACCTGAAAAGGCGTAGGCACTCATTGATCTAAATCAAAGCCAATGTGATTAGCGATTCTGATGACGGAACTCAGCAACATTAAAATCTAATTGAATAGACTTTCACATTAAAAAAAGATGAAACGGTGCTGAGCGGTTGGCATCGTAGCGATATGTACTTCCTTACTGAGATTATTGCGCTACAGTTAGATTTGTCGCCATAAGTGGGGGCTTTAGCCTACGCTATTACAGCGGCTATTTAATTAAATGCCACTTATTCTACTTTGATCTGAGTCAACACGTTGCATGTCGAATCAATTCAATATTAGCGTATGGGATAATACTTATATAAGGGGGACGAGTGGCGGATGCAAAGCTTATTTTACTGCTAAAAACCTGTATTACTCTTGGCGTGCTACTCATCTTGCTGGGGATCTATTGCCATAACTTTAGTGCGTCAGTAGAGGCGATGGGAGTCAATGGCATCATTATCAGTGCAATGTGCATCGCTTTTGGTATGGTGCTGTCATTGCCAACAAAAATGTATCTGACGTTTATTCTCGTTAGAAGAGAATCAGAGCAGCAAAAGCAACAAGATTAGGCTTGTTTTGATTTATGAAATGGATCTAGCGTATACCACCTATGATAGAGCATAGGGCGTTATATCGGCTTTATGTTGAATGGGAGTAGATGAGCGATTAGTCGTAATAGTTTATCGTTGGCTCGTTTACTGAGCTGTAATACCACAGAAAACATCTGCAAAACTCACTGCAATCGCATCGACAATAGGTTCAAGATTTTTAATTATGAGAAAGACAAAAGGTGAACCTGATGGTTTGCCTTTTTGATCTAGTCTGAGCAATAAAGGGAAATGCTAGGCTTTAGAAAGCCAGATTCTAGGCATCAGAACTTAAATTTTTAAGGTCTAAATCTAGTCAGAGTTATCAGTATTTGTAGGTATAGCTCGCAACATAGTTCTGGCGACCATCACCAATATTTGCCTCAAGATCAAATGCATGGTGCTTGGTTAAGCTCCAGTAAAAAAACAGTCATACTGTGTCTAGACAGTTTATGATTGCTATTTTTTGCAGCTCTAACTGCTCTAACTGCGTTGTACCATTATCTAATTTTTCATCAATGTCATCGATAGCTTTTTTTAAATCATTAGTACGTTGGACAGCTTGCTCTTTTTCTAAAAAATATGGCAAGTCATTAGCAACGGGTAGGCCTTCAATTGAACTAAGTTCAGTTGATTGAGCAAAGAGATAAGCTGGGAAAAGGCAAACTAGTAAAAGCTTTTTCATAAGGTCCTGTTGCAAATAAAGTCAAATAGGTGAGGAGGAGAAACACTAATTGTTGATTAATTTGTTAAAAGGAAATGGCTGCTTCAGAACAAATATAGTGTAAACCTAGTATTTAACAAACCTGGCCCGCAGAGGGCATAGATAAGGCTTATAAGAGTCAGTTGACTGGTTAAGACGGTTATTTCTCTAGTCCAGCGAAGCTCTTTGGGATTCTTATAAGCAAGCTTCATTCACGATATCAAAAGGTATTAGCAAATGTAGAAGGTCGTTAGTTATGTTATTTTCCCATTTACGAGACCTACGATTAACCACTGTCATTGGGTTAGTAGGCGTTAACAGGGACTGAGGTGCTTGTTGATGCATTCTGGTTGGTGAGCTATAGAGATGGCTTAGTGACCCAAATTTTTGACATCTGCAATAATAACCAAATTGTCTGCCTATATGCCATTAGCTGCAAGAACGATGCGATGTACTTAATACAAATCAAGTCATATAGTATAAAAATGTAATGGGGATCCCCTAGGGCAGTAGTTGTAATATGTTTTTACTAACGGATTATGCTGTGAGAGTCATAATGGATATGTTCCTATATAGCGTATTTTAAGCATGTAATAACCTACTAAACGTTTAAAAAACATGAACAAACTCTAATGGTATCCCATATTGTATTTCTTTGTGCCCTTCACGTTAACTCCAATTTACTTGATTTGTTCCACAAGTACTCATTTGTATTTTTTTATGGATTACAATTTACAACTTTTTAATTAACCTCTCATAAAGTGACAGATAATTATTTATTTTTTGATGTAATTCATTCGTCTGTATAACGTTTTCTTAGTGATGTTTTAGATTACAAATTAGGGTGTTCTGAAAATAAAACTTGATTATTGATAGCACTAAATTTTTGATTCCTTACTTTAGGTAATTATTATATTTGAAGTCAAATGACGACTATATCGAAATCCATTCTAAAACGGCAAGGTTAATGATAGAACGACTAATCGCTACAAATCCTAAGTGAAACGGTATGATGTGTTGTTGGAGAAGATAGTTGAGTTCAATGACCGGATCCAATGCAGTTGTATCGGACTGAATAAGTAACTTTATGCCTAATATTAATCTGTCTCAGCTTGTAGGCTTAGCTTTATCTGTTTGTTATCAATGATTTTATGGTGATTTATGTAACAGCATATATTAGCTAGGCATGTTAGGTGGAACTTTGTACATAACTTGCCAATGTTGTCATATTTAATAATGTTTTACACTCAGTAATCAGTTAATTCTACCGAATGACTTACTGGTGAGAGTATGAAGAACGAGCAAGTAACAGGACTTTATTTTAATGAGAGCAACCATCGTATGTGGATTATGTATACACAGTTATACCCCGAACGTATCGATGGCGTAGACAGAGAACTATATGTGGGACTATTAAAACAATTAAGCAAAACTAATGGAACGCGTGATGACCTCTACCAATTACTCTTATTCAAAAGACAAGCAGAACCATGTGTTTTCGACGTTTTTGAAACATCTTCGTCAAAATAACGACCTGTCACAAGAGCAGCTATGTTTACACCTTAGGCAACACAGTAGTCTTTTTTATAACTTAGATACTATTACTGTTAGTCGCTGGGAGCGTGGTGTCAATATTCCATCTTTAGCTAAACAAGCCGAAATAGTTGAACTGTACGATAATGAACTCACTAGTATTTATAGCCGGGATAAACAGTTCTTAAAAGAGTGTAGCAATTTAGTGGCTATTCCTAATGCGCCGGAGATTAAATCAAGCCACCCCTATTACGCAAATGATGAGTATCAGATTAAAAATATTGATATTGAAGATGATAGTTTTTACTTAGTGCTAAAGATGATCCTACGTTATGAAGGTAATCCAAGTCTTAAATTAAAGCATCCTCTTGAAGATTTTTTTTGGTTGAAAAATGTAAAAATATCCATAGCAATCGCATTTAACGGTCAAATTGTTGGTCATGGTTTGTACCTTGAAACATCGGCTCAAAATTTTCTTGAACTAGTCAATATCAATAGTGATCTTAGTGAAATAGTGGCTAATTGCGATAAAAAAGATCGTGACGCAATGTTAGTTTTGTCCTCCGCAGGTGCAACTAAACAAGTTGAGAACAGCATCATGTCGACCTATATCAATCAATTTTCTCAGCAAAAATATCTACGCTACCTCTGCTTTAGCATCTGTGATGAAGGCTTCATCAAAAAACTAAACACGGCCAAGTTAGAGCCGTTTAAGGCAAGAAATATGGAATTTAACGACAGAATGATTGCTATTCACTCCTTTCTATTAAGTCGCTCTGAATTGATGGCGAATCGATTTTTACTCAAGCTGGCGGTGATATCGCCGAAGCGATTAGTCACCTTTCTTGGCAATGATGAACAAGGAGGTTGCTCATGAAGATACTTATTGTTGATGATCAGGCATTTGTAAGAGAAACAATAAAAAGCGAGTTTGCCCAAATAGCGCCTGAGGTGATTTTTGATTTCCATGAAGCAGATTGTGGTAATAAGGCAATCGAGATGCTTGAAAATAATAGCTTAAGTGATCTGCCAACTATCGAATTGGTGATTGCAGATCTGAAAATGGAAAATGGTGATGGTCTCGCCATTATCAACCATATGGCGACAACCCGTAGCCGTGAGATCCCAATAGCAATAGTCAGTTCTTCTGATAAACGAACACTTGAACTCATTGGTAATATTACTAACAGTTTTAGTTTAAATTTAGTCGGGGTATTTCAAAAACCGCTGGATATTAATGATATTTACGCTTCAATAGCAGCAAAAAAAGCCTTTCCACAAGAACCGGATATATCCGCAGACATCACGCCTATTTGTAATGAGGCGAACATCACTTCATTACTAAACGAAGAGAATTTGTTTCTGTGCTATCAACCAAAGATAAATATAAAGACAGGTGAACTAGTCGGTTTTGAGGTTTTGTCTCGGCTTTGCATTCAAGGTGATGGGTTTATCTACCCTGATAAGTTTATCCCTTTGATTGAAAAGGCTGGCTTGAATTGTCAATTTACCAAGTTAGTGCTCAATCAGGCGTTATCGCAATGGCATCTATTTGAGAAACTTAAGAGCTATAGCTTATCCATTAATATTAGCGCTAATGATTTGTTATCTGATGACTTTATTAATTACGTAATTGATAAACATTTAACTAATGCTGATATTAAACTCATGCTCGAACTGACTGAGTCTCAACAAACGATCAATCAAGATCGCTCCTTACAGGCTATCGCTAAGTTGATTATTAATGACATTCCGATATCGCTAGATGACTTCGGTAAAAGCTATTCCACTTTTGATCGGTTAGACAGTATTCCATTTGATGAAATCAAAATTGATAAAGACTTTGTGTCAGACCTTGACGTCAATTTACAGCACCAAGCCATTGTTGAGTCTACGATTGCTTTAGCCCGTAAACTCAATGTCAAAGTTGTTGCTGAAGGGGTAGAAACCTTATCGGTACTAAAGCGGCTACAAATGCTCGGATGTCATGTTGCACAAGGTTATTTCATCAGCCCCCCCATCGAAGGCCGCTATTTAATGGCTTGGATTAATGATTACAACCTACAACACGAGCGCCAATATGTCAGCTGCTAGCCAAGGGATTAAAACTAAACTCCGTACTTTTTTTGCTCATTTCAATGATGATAGTCGAAGTCACCTCTATGGAGTATTAGCATTAGAACTGGATAATCTGGCTTTTGAGACGAGTTTATTATCTAGCACTAATACCGTTAATATTTCGGCACAACTTCATAAGTACAAAGGGATATGTCGGTATTTGAAAATTCACAATGAAGCGCTATACAGCGATGAAACCAATAAAATTGAACTGCTCGGGAATATCACTAGTCTTCAAGGGTTGCTTAAGGATATTGAAAGTGAAATTTAGTGGTCTTGCCCGCGTAGCCTTTGTCGTTGGGGTGTTAGGTACAATGCTGATTGATGTTGCGCTTTGGAATCATGGCCAAGGGGAAATGGCGAAGCAATACCAAAGTCGGGCTGATAAGCTGTACGATTCATCTAGAGACATGTTAATCCAGCACCGAATTATGATGGATGCACTTCGCTCGTTTTTTAATGCTTCTGATGAGGTCACTAATGCCGAGTTTACGCTCTTTGCTAAAGACTTACTGAAAATAAAATCGGCAATTGCATTTACGTTGGGTGCAGATTTAAAACCGAAATATATCTCCGACCCGGAATTTTATGATGTTATAAATTCCGGGCGTGTTCATACCGAACTTAACGACAACATAACTTATGAGGTTGAAGATTTTGCCACAATAGTGATTAGTATTGATGAGCCTAAGCAACCCTATCTAGTTTATGCGGTTTCTCATAAAAGACTACAGCGAAAAATAGAAGAAAATATTGATGTTTGTGAGAGGTTTACGTTAGGCGATAGGACACTTAGCAATCTCGAATGTCAGCGCCATGAAGGCAGGTTTTTAGCCTCGTTACTTGGGTTTCATTCAGAGCAATTTGTTGATCTACCAGAATATAATACCAGCTATCGTTTGTCTGTTGATTACATGCCAACAAAGAAAGAGATGCTTGAAATAGCACAAATTTTAGTCGTATTTACATTGTTCGGATTGACGTTTTCACTGCTCGTTTCTTTGATGATTCAAAATCGTACCGATAAAGAAAAGCAGCGTATTGAGTCAAACTCAAAATTGGCATTATTGTCTACACTCAATCATGAGATTAGAACACCGATTAACGCTGTTTTAGGTTATGCCAATATGTTAAAGGCACAGGCTTGTTGTTCAATAAGTGGTAAAAATACCCTCGATAAAATCATCTGGTCAGCTAACTTACTTAATAGCGTTGCACAAAACACATTAACCTACAGTAAGGCTAGCTCAGGAACTTTAAAGCTGCATTATGAAGAGATTAACTTTCCCCAATTGCTGCACAATATTGACGATTATTATCGGGCGTTTAGTCATACACACAAAAAACACTTGGAAATGGAATTTTCTGGGGATATTCCTGAGTTTATTCAATTAGATGATACTAAGTTTTTCCAGTTAACCACCAATTTTCTTAATAATGCCTTTAAGTACAGCAGTGGAGACCTTGTGATCTTTAATGTCAAAGTTAGTCCATTGCCACACCATTTAGTGGATACGTCAGAAAGGGGGAAAAAGCCTTTAGATGGCTTTGTTAGAGTTGCAGTTAAGGATTTTGGCAAAGGAATGTCAAAAGCATCAATGGAAGCAATAACAAAACCTTTTACCACAGATTTGAAATCGTCCTTGGCGCTTAAATCGGGCATTGGAATTGGCTTGTATACCTGTAAAAAAGTGATTGAGAGTGTGGGAGGTAGTATCAGAATCCGCAGTCGTAAAAATCAAGGCACTTTAGTTATCTTCCAATTTCCTTTTCGGCTAACTAATATGTCACATGGCCAAGAAAGTGTAGTCGACCCAATGGCCAAGCAGTACCATCCAAGTGTGAGTGTAACTGAGGCAAAGGAGACTCAGCAGCTGGCCACAAATGCCAGAATTTACCAATCCAATGTAACCAACAGAAAGCAGGTATTACTCGTAGATGACAATCTTTTTAATTTAGAGGTCTGTAAGTCAATGCTCGAAAGTGATGGGTACATAGTCACAACAGCTAAAGATCGACGAGAATCAATTCGTGCATTAAATAACATTTATGCTGAAGCTCAGGAAGCTAGTGAGGCCCCCTCTCTTATTGTATTAATGGATTACATGCTTGACGAAACTGATGGTTTAACACTGATATCGTCATTAAGATCGTTAGGTTTTCATCAGCCAAAGTATTTTATTCTCTCTGCCAATTGTAAAGATGAAATACCAAAGTCAGCTCTGTTTCCTGAGATTACTTTTTTACAAAAACCACTTGATATCAAAACGATAAGAGCGCTAAATGACCCGAGTTTTCTCAAGCTATTTTGAAGTTAAAGCTAACTAGATAATATCTAGAGTTTCTCGCACTAGTTAGACGTTTTATTCATACCAATTCAAATGTTATCTTGAAAAGAAATAGCTCTATAAGTTGTTGATTTGGATGGGCTTAGTAGTGGGGTGGATGGCTCGTTATGGTCTGTAAAGTCCGCCTCCTATAGTATTAAGGTCACTGCTATTAGCTCTTATATGAAGAGCCTGAAATATCTGACATTCGTCGCGAGCAGACATTATCGATAACCTCTTTTTTCAGATTGTTCGATAACCATGCTTTACTTCTATTTTAAGCTACTACTTTACATTTCAGAGGGTAGGTTAACCCATTCTATTGAAATCATTGATGAATAAATATTGTTGGAGTTTTTTTGAATAATACTAGAGGCAGCCTGTTTATGGTTGCAGCAATGGCAGCGTTTTCCATAGAGGACATGCTGATTAAAGCGGCCGCTGAGACAACATCTCTTGGGCTTATTTTGGCGCTATTTGGCCTTGGTGGGATGTTGATTTTTATATTGTTGACGTACCGGCAAGGGCAGCGTGTTATTCATCCTGCGATATTATCTAAAGCAGTATTAATGCGGGCTGTCTGTGAGATTGTCGGGCGGTTTTGTTTTGCCTTAGCGATTACATTAACGCCTCTATCGAGTGCATCGGCGATCTTGCAAGCGACTCCCCTAATTGCAATGATAGGCGCAGCGCTGCTATTTGGCGAGCAAGTGGGGGTTAAGCGTTGGCTTGCTGTGCTGGTCGGATTTATTGGAGTGTTAATGATTATTCGTCCAGGCCTTGCAGGATTTGAGGCGGCGTCTTTATTTGCGGTAGTGTCAACTTTAGGCTTTGCTGGTCGAGATTTGGCAACTCGTGCTGCGCCGCCAGTTTTATCCAACTTACAGCTTGGAGTGTATGGCTTTTTCGTGTTGATCCCGACAGGTTTAGTCATGCTGATATATCAAAATGAACCGCTTCAAATCAATGGTACTGCAACGATACAGATTTTAGGGGCGATAGTGTTTGGGGTGATGGCATACAATGCATTGACCATCGCGATGCGTGCGGGTGACGTGTCTGTTATTGCTCCTTTTCGTTACACCCGTTTACTGTTTGCTTTGGCGTTAGGCATTTTTGTATTTGGCGAGTCGCCCGATCTGCTGACTCTATTGGGCAGTTTACTGATTGTTGCCAGCGGCGCTTACACGCTTATGCAAACGCGAAGTGTGTTGAAAACGAATACAGCGTAATAGCATGTTAAATGTACTGCGTAGATCTGCATGCGAGTAGTGAAAAGATCTGCTTCTTATTCAGGAGCTATGCGGCAGCAGTTAAATATAACCACTGCCGCATTTAATGACTTGCTCGCTTACTTTTAAGTATAACGTTAAGGCTGTTTTTTTAGCACGTCATCTATGTCTGCTGCGCTATGACGCTCGGCGAGTTGCTCCCATTCTTCACCCCAAGTACGGTTAACTATTTGGCCCCGCTTAACGGCACTGCGCTGGCTAATCTGTTTGGCCCAGCGCTGAACGTGTGTGTAGCTCGAGACATCAAGGAATTCTGCTGCATCATAAATATTACCGAGTACTAGGCTGCCGTACCAAGGCCATATTGCCATGTCGGCAATACTATATTCATTACCCGCGATGTATTCATTGTTTGCCAGTTGTTTGTCGAGTACATCCAGTTGGCGTTTGGTTTCCATAGTGAACCGGTTGATTGGGTATTCGAATTTCTCGGGTGCATAAGCATAAAAGTGTCCAAAACCACCGCCAAGATAAGGCGCTGAACCTTGCAACCAAAATAACCAGTTCATGGTCTCTGTGCGCGCTGCAATGTTACTCGGTAGGAAATGGCCAAACTTCTCTGCAAGGTACAACAAAATACTGGCTGACTCGAATATTCTGATGGGGCTCTCACCAGAATGATCAACTAAGGCGGGGATTTTGGAGTTTGGGTTAATATCGACAAAGCCGGAAGAGAACTGATCGCCTTCACCAATATTAATCAGATAGGCATCGTATTCCGCTTCGGTAACCCCTTTAGCTAATAACTCTTCCAGCATAATAGTGACCTTTTGGCCATTAGGCGTTGCCAGCGAGTGCAGTTGCAGCGGCTGCTTACCGACTGGAAGATCGTGCTGATGTCTGGTACCTGAATCCGGTCTGTTGATGCTTGCCCATTGGCCACCATTCTCGCTATCCATTGTCCAAATGTTTGCCGGTGTATATTCTTTGCTCATAAAGTTTCCTATTGGTTTAGTCACTATTACTTACCGATATGGGGCTGATTATCTAGATTAAAACCTTTGTGGGTAGAACTGTTGGTAATGAGAAAGTATTACATCGTCTAACTTAAATATCGGTCGGTGGGGTGATTAAACATAAGCACTTTTTAATCATCTTGCTAGTGGTAGGCTCAGCTTTAAGCCTACCACTTATTTGACGGTGTTAAGCCAAACTCAAATAAATGGCAGCGCCACTGGCGATGAGCGCGAGTAATGGCAACGCACTTTGAAGCATTTTAGTTTGTAACAAATTCCGATGTTTCTCTGTGCAGTACAGTGTGTTTTGGGTTTCAGTTATGGCATCGGTTAACTGAGTCACTTTTGCATCGGCATTCTGTATACCTTGACTCATTTCAGCAGTGATTAGCTTTAGCTGTGCCATTGCCTGAGTTTGAGACTGAAACGCTTGTGTCATTTGCTCTTTGTTTGATTGAAGTGACAAGCCCATTTCACTGCTGCTCTGCTTAAGTTGTTCAATGGCTTGAGCTTGAGATTGAAGCGTTTGTATCATGTGCTCTTTGTCTAACTGGAGTGATTGAATTTGCGCTGTTAAGTGGTGTATCACTTTGTCTTGTGACATGTCTTTTTGCTGTTTAGCGACACTTTTTTGCTGTAATTCAACAATCAATTGTTGACGGTTATCCGCGCCTCGAATGATTTTTTGTGAGGTTTTATCAAGGTGGGCAATCTTTGCGCTTTGTTCGCTATCAAGGATCTCTTTGACCTCGACAAAGTCATCAAGCTGGGTCAGTTTCCGTTCATGGTTTTCTATCTGTTCCGATTGTGCCAGTTGATAACTGACCTGCTGCTCGATTTTAGTGACGATCGCGATCGCCGCGTCTTTTTGGTTGGAGTCTAATGTAAGATCATCTTCTTTCAGTCGAGTCATTTTCTCAACCAGTGCTTGATGAAACTCCTTTAAAAAGCCATTTTTTATGTTTTGCACTTTAAGGACGATCGTTAAAATGCTTTGAGTGACCTCTAAACTGGCACCAAGATTTTCGATCATCGCGGCGAGATCTTTATCATTGCGGCCTGAAATACTCCCTAGCGCAGTCCCCCAAAAGCCTTTTTCACTTATTTGAGTTGCTAGCTTTTGCACATCTTTGGTGGTTTTTAAGGCTGAGGTTAATTTGCTGAGATTACCTTCAAAGTCTTGATAGAAGGCTTGGTACTCTTTTCGTTCGATTAATGTTTGCTTGGTGGTTACTAACGTCACTATTTTGTTCCTAAGGTAATACTGTTTAGTCTGTCTTCAATGCTAAAAGGGCTGATGGCTTGATGCTGCTTGAGTGTTGCAGTCTGCACTTTTAAATCAACAATCAGCTCTTTGGATGACCGCAAGTAATCTTCTAATCCATTGACTAAAAACATACTTTTTTCAGCGTTACTGACCAGTTGCTCACAGGCACTGACTTGTTGTTGGTAAGATAGTTGGGCGGTAAATTTAAAGTCGATAATTTTTTCGACAATCAATGGGATAATCCCTGAAAGATAGTGGCTTGAAATACCAAAACCAATCGCTGCAATAGTGGCTGCCAAATAGGGGGCGAATGGCGTAATGGCTGGAAATAGCGCGATAAGATTGGCTTCAATTATCGGATCTAATGCATCCCAAATAACAAGACAGCCACTGGTAATAATGGTTTCTGAAATTTTTTGAATCAACTCCGCTTTGGAAAGGGTTTTCGCGCCTTTATAGAGTTGCCATGCGGCGTAACCAAGGTCAAAAATGTTACGTGCCAGTTGGTACACCTTGCGTATTGCACTGGCAAAAGCATTAATGATGAATTCAAAAATGCCTTTGAGCAAGGTTCCTGGGTGCTTAACGATATTCTCAATGACATGCCAAATTTTACTGAATAGGCGTTTGATGCGTATTTTCAGTTTGTCTTCGCCACCACCGACGATATCAACTAACTCATCTTTGAGGGCTTTAAGGCAAGCTGTGATTAAGTTTTCAAGTACTGACCAGCCGACGTTACTGGCGGCTTCCTTTGCTGCGCCAGCGGCTAAACTCGCAGTACTGCCAGAGGCATCTTTCATCTTCTTGGCTTCAATGTTTGAGCGTGTGCCTTGCTCCTGCAGTAACTCTTCGCGTGCATTGACCTCTGGAGCTGCCTCTTTAATTAGGTGAGCTTCAATGGCGGCTGCCGTTTCTTTTGATTCACAGCTGATAAATTTTACCGTGCAGCCCTCTGTTAGCTGGCTACTCAATTTGTATTGCTCGCCACTGTCGAGTTTTTGTTTGTTTTCATTGAGGTGGCCAGCGTGCCAACGGCGACGAATGTTAGTGCTATCGCCGACATAAACTGCAGAGTTGTTTTTGTCATAAACAACATAAACTCCGGGAGTCGAAGGCACTTGGTGTAAACCTTCCGCAATACCATTTCTAACGGTGAACTGACCATCGAACTGCATATCTGATAGTGATGATATGCCGTGCGATAGGCTTTTAGCGATCATCTCTTTCCACGCCACACCACGATTGGCAACAGCCATCACAGAGTCGCTAGAGGTGGCGCTTAATGTGTCGGAAATTGAGGTGCTAATCGTTGCCTTATGACTATTGGGTAAGGAGTTGTTTTTGTTTCTGGCACCACCGACAAGCTTACGTGTGACATTATCTATTGCCTTATCAACAATGGCGTTAGAAAGTGGCGATAAAGTATGTGTGGTATCGGGAATGGGAGAGTCATTCACTTTGTAAATCCTTGCTATACGCTTGGCGAGTGCTCGGCTTGCCTTGGCAAGTTAGCGGGAATGGCTGTTATTGACTGGTCATAAAGTGCGTGTATTGCTTGAATCCTGCGGTAAGTAAGCTTCAGGTATCGTGATGAGCGATAACGAGGATTTCAGGCAGCGAAGCACGTACTATATTAATTGAGTCTTAACATGATGAATTGAAACTAACATATTGTATTTACTTGAAATAGAGTGTTAGCTCTCATTATGAAGTTAAGCTTAATCGTTTGCTTGTTTTTAGTGCTGTTATCGCTAATAAAGGAAACAATAAGGGGCTTGTCATTTAACCGCTAACAAAGAAGGCCTCTGTCATCAGGCCTTCGCTTATATCGTGATGATTGTTTAAGTTAGTCTATCTTGTCGTAATAACGCGGCTAAATGGCAGATATTAGCGACTGTATCTATTATTTTTCCGCTCCATAAACCGTGCACCAGTCATTTTTCATATCAATTAGGTGCCAGTTGCTTTTTTGTTTGGCTTCATCGAGCGCTTTGTCTAAACGGCCGACCGATGAGTCACGGTCATACTGCCATTCACGCTCGCTATCAGTATGATGCACTATCATCGCCATACTCGGACTATTTTGGCTGGTACTCCATTGCAACATGGCATGATCGCCATCGGAGTTACCAACTGCCAGTATGGGTTTTTTACCAATAATACGTTGAATATTTTCAACCTTTACCTGCTTATCATTATTAGACACTAGCGTGCCGTTTTTAACGAGAAGGGTATCACCGTCGATTTTCACGACATCATAGCCAAAGCTGCTACCAATGACATTCTCTGCCGGTATGCCATAAGCTTGCTCTGTCCAGGCTCGCATAAAATCAGTACCACCACCGGATACAATATAGTTAGTAAATCCATTTTCCTTTAGGTAATCCAACATCTCTTTCATTGGTTGATAGGTTAGGTCAATGTAGGCACGGTTGAAGCGCTGATCTTTGCTCTTGGTCACCCATGTATTGACTATCTGCTGGAACGCCTCAACAGTGACCCCTGTATGCGTAGCTTGGAGCAACTCAAGTAATGCATGGTGATCGGCTTTCATCAGCGATTCTAGATCGTCTTCGAGTACCCATTTAAAGGGCGTTTTTGTTTTCCATTCGGGGTTGTTTTTGGCCTGGCCTTTTATTTGCTCTATGGTAAACACTAGCTGATAGTACATCGGTTTTTCAGACCACAAGGTGCCGTCGTTATCAAACACGGCGATACGATCTTTTACTGCTACATACTGTGGACTTTTAGGATCCGTAACCTCTTTTACAAAGGTCTCGATTGCAGTTCGGCGCTCACTTTGTGACCATGACTTCAGGGCACTGTCACTTGATTGGCAACTCATGGCTAGGGCGGGGGCAGACGAGAGTGCTAGCATAACAACCAAAGATAGAGATTGAAGTTTCATAAAGTAACCCTTTAGTTTGATGGAATATCAGTTAAACAAAAAAATCAGCTAAAAATAACAGGTAAAAACCCTCGTTTTATGATGAAACTAAAGCTCTAATTCGAAATTAAATCAAGTAGCTTGAGAGCTTTATTTAAAACTCAGCCGCTATTGTTATGCAACTCAGTTTAAATCCTTTGTCAGTAGCGCTAAAATAGTCACAATATCGCACTATAAGCGTGGCTACTGAGATCGGTTGCCTACGTAAAAATGAAGAGAGTATAAAGATGAATGATGAACAAAGTGTTATCGATAGCTTAGCTAAACTAGAACAATTTCTGCTGTCAGTGGAAAATGGTGGTTTAGGTCTTGCAGGGATCGAGGGCGTTGGTATGGCTACCAATAACGCCGACGGTCGCCATTTTGTTGCGGTCTTCGATAATAAGCACAAATTATTGCATGCGCGCTGGATAACCGATGAGATTTTTGCAACGGGCAAAGATATGGTGGGCAATGGCGTAAAAGGAAAGCACTAAACGCTTTTATTTTTTAAAATATTTATAAAAAATGCAGTTCAGCGAACTGAACTGCATTAATTTCAAGTAGATTAAACAGTGTTAGCTATTTGCCTACATTACCAAATACGTACACGCTCATCTTCTGCTAAATAAAGTGCATCGCCTGGTTTAACGTCAAATGCTTTGTACCAAGCATCGTGGTTGCGAGGTGCTTGAGCACGATATCGCCCTGGAGCATGTGTACCAGCTCGAAGCTGATTAAGCATGCTTTGCTCGGTACGTTTTTCTTTCCAGACTTGTGCCCACGCAAGGAAGAAGCGTTGATCGCCAGTGACGCCGTCGATTACCGGTGCTTCTTTACCATTAAGGCTAAGCTTATATGCGTGGTACGCCATAGAAAGGCCGCCTACATCACCAATGTTCTCGCCTAAGCTGTTACGACCATTAACGAAATTTTCAGGGATAGGCTCATACTGACTGTATTGAGCTGCTAGTTGATCTGCTTTGGCATCAAATGCGGCGCGATCTGCATCAGTCCACCAATTGCGTTGAATACCATTAGCATCAGATTTAGAGCCCTGATCATCAAATCCGTGGCCCATCTCATGGCCGATAACAGCACCAATACCGCCATAGTTCACGGCAGGATCGGCATTTGGGTCGAAGAACGGAGGTTGTAGAATCGCCGCTGGGAATACAATCTCGTTAAACGAGCTATTGTAATAGGCGTTAACACGTTGCGGTGTCATGCCCCAGCGATTACGGTCAGTTTTCTGTAGTTCTTTAGCCACACTATCAGCTTTAAAGTACTCACGTAAATTGTGAAGGTTACCCACTAGATCTGTCTTTGTCAGGGCTAAACCCTCAAATTCTTGCCAAACATCAGGGTAACCAATTTTAGGGGTGAAAGCGGCAAGCTTGGCGTGGGCATTTACTTTTGTTTCTGCACCCATCCAGTCAAGGCCATCAATACGTTGGCCCATTGCAGTGCGCAAATTCTCAACTAGCGCTGACATTTGCTGCTTAGATGATTCAGGGAAGTAACGTGCTACGTATACTTTACCAATGGCAAAGCCTAATGACTGCGTGCCTGACATTTCAGATACCGCACGTTTCCAACGAGGACGAGGCTCCTCTTGTCCGCTTAACTCTTTGCCGTAAAAAGCAAAGTTAGCAGCGTAGATATCTTCAGATAACACATCAGCGTTGTTACTCACTGTATGAAAAGTAAGGTAGTCTTGCCAAACCTTGAGCGACTCGCTGTTAACTAAGCCAATCATGGTTTTCACTGGATCTGGTTGTGAGATATTCAGCTGAGGAACCTTGTATCCCGTTTCTGCAAAATACATATCCCAATCAAAACCTGGATACTCTTTAGCAAGATCTGGGCGCTTAACTTGGTTTAAGGTTAAATCACGGTTTCGACGTTTCTCTCGTGGCCACTGCCCTTCAGCCATCTTGGTTTCAAGTGCCAGGATAGCTTCTGCACGATCTTCGGTATCTTTAACGCCTGCAAATGCCAGCATCTCTGCGATGTGATTGACGTAAGCAGTACGAATTTTTACAAAACGTTCGCTGTCTTCAAGGTAATATGAACGGTCTGGTAAACCTAAGCCGCCAGCGCCAATAGACATTTCGTATTGATTTGGGTCGAGGCGGTTAAACCACATCCCACCTGAAATAGGTGACGTTGCGCCAGTAAGCCATGCTTGGCCAAAGACCTTGGTTAGATCATCCGTTGTTTTTATCGCCGCGATCTGATCAAGTGTGCCTTGAATTGGGGTTATGCCCAATTTATTAATGGTGTTGGTGTCCATGTATGACTGGTAAAAGTCGGCAATTAATTGCTCTTCAGCATTTAGATCGCTACGACTGGCAATATCATCGATAATCTCTTTAACTTGTGTTTCGCTGCGCTCAGCAAGACCGGTGAATGCACCATAGCGTGTCTTGTCTGCCGGCATGATGTAATTGTCATACCAGGTGCCGCTGGCATACATAAAAAAGTCATCACCAGGTTTGACGGCTTCATTACGCGCCGATAACTCAACGCCAAAGCTACCTAGCTCTGCTTTGTTTGCTGTTGTCTTAGTGACTTCTGTTGTTGCTTTGCTGTTGTTAACATCCGAAGTACCGCAGCCGCCTAAAAAGGCAGTGGCTAGGGCAATAGCAATTAGTGATTTTTTCATTATTTTATGCTCTTCCTTGCTGAAGTTATTATAATTTTTTAGCGATTCTATCTTCTATAAATGGCATAAAATGTCAACTGCGCAATTGTTAGCAAAGTTATAATGAGAGGCTACTTTAGGCCTTAATGCACTCTTCTGTTCTAGTATGTTCTCTTCCATCATGAATATTAAGTGACATTAAGGTCAGGTTTAGACGGCGAAGATTAGGCTGTACTATTGAATCAAACTCCGTTAGTTCATTATCGATTAAAACGAGATCAGTTAGTGCTGACATGTAACGAATTTCATCGACGTGGGTTATTTGCTTATCAATGCAGCTGAGTTCATTAATCTTTGATAGTTCTGTAATGCCGGTTTGTGCAATACATTGCGCAAACTTTGGATCCTTAAATTGAATATCGTTGACATTTTTTGGTGAAAGGACGCAGCCACTTAATGCAGGCAGCGTCATGCCTAGTATGTTGATGGTTAACTTCGATCATGTCATAACATAACTTCTATTTCCCTTAGTGGTTGCAGTGCACCTTCATCTAACCAGTAATTCTATTTATGCTATAAAAAAACAAAGGGGAATTAACATAAAGTTATTTTTATTCAATCAATAATTGCAATGTTTTAGGCATTTTTAGAACTGTTGATGCTTTACGGGGAAAAGTGAGTTAGTGATGAACATGTGGTGGCGGGAGATTGGTTAAGCACCTATAAAAAATGCCATACAATACGATTAGGTATGTATGGCATTCTAGTCAATACACTGATGAGAAGTCGCTGGTTAAATGATCGTCATCACGTCTTTTGAAGCCAATCGTGATTTTGGCAAGTTAGCATTATAATCTTCATCTGGGTGGTGATAACCGATGGCTAACGCCACTTCACAGACATAACCGCCCAGTTCATCTTTAAATATTTCACCGATAAGCTCGCTATCAACACCTTCCATCGGTGTTGAATCGATACCAAGACGGGCGAGAGCATGCATCGTATTACCTACGGCTAAGTATGTTTGCGACTTAGTCCAAGCTTCATTGTTACCTTTTTCGTCAGTGTTGAGTGATACAAAGGCAAAGCCGCCAAACGCTTGCTCTCTATCTTCAGGTTTAGTACGACCATCTTCGATCCCCTTATCAACCACTTTAGCGTAATCCTCACGAGTGTAGCTTGGATTGTGTGCAAACAAGATGACATGCGATGCTGACTTTATATGTGGTTGGTTAAACTGGAATTTATTGGCAAAGGTGTCATGCATGCGCTGCTTTGCTTGATCACTCTCAATGACGATGAATTTCCAAGGTTGAGAGTTAATTGAAGACGCTGATAGGCGCATTGCTTCATAAATTACATCAAGATCTGTTTGCGGAATACGCTTTGACGCATCGTATTTCTTAGCTGTGTAACGCTTGTCTAAATCGGTAATGATAGGGTGAGTCATGAAATTTTCCTTTTGATGCGAGTGTTATTGGACTGGCACCATTAATATTGTTTGTAAGTTGGGATTAAAACGCACATCAGCCAATTTTAGTCATTTCATTTATGCTAAATAGCTCAACGCGGCCTTCTGTGGCGGCGATGTAATCAGCTAGGTGACTATTTGCTAGATGTGTTTGTAATTGTTCACGTGATTGCCAGTTTTCATAAAACACAAAGTGGGCAGGGTTTTCATTGTCCTGGTGTAAGTCATAGTTGATGCAACCTGCTTCAGCGCGGGTAATGTCAATAAGCTTGATTAACTCAGCTTTGACGAATTCAATGCTGTCTATTTTGGCGATGATGTTAGCGACGATAGTGAGGTTGGCCATGCTGAACTCCTGTGTTT
>NZ_PJBM01000124.1:0-18615 GCF_002836075.1 Shewanella sp. GutDb-MelDb
TACTGAAGCGTAGCTAAAAGTTTGCTATTTTGTTTGGCTTGGATTGCTCTCAATTAATAAAAATAACAATAGGATGGCTTCTTTAGATGAAACTTTGTCACTCACTTGCCTGTTGCATGTTAGCCCTTGGCACTATCAATATAGCTCCTACATTTGCTTCTGATGCTAGCGATAAAGCCGGTTATTTTCGTTCGCCAGCGTTAAATCAGCAAACCTTAGTCTTTACAGCAGAAGGCGACCTTTGGACTAAAGGTCTTGGAGAGTCAAAAGCGAGGCGCTTAACCAGTTTACCGGCTGAAGAATTAGGTGCGACAATATCTCGCGATGGCAAGTTTGTTGCGTACGTTGCTAACTATGAAGGTTCGTCTGAAGTCTATGTTATTGCCATTGAAGGGGGGCAAGCCAAGCGCGTTAGTTTCGAAAACTCTCGTGTGAGAGTGCAAGGCTGGACGAGTGATGGCAAAGTGCTTTATGCCACTGATAATGCCTTTGGTCCCGCCAATTACTGGGTATTACGCACGGTTGATCCCTTGAGTTTAGTGACCACTGACTTACCGCTAGCAGATGCGATAGAAGGTGTTATTGACGAGCAAAACGAGTATGTGTATTTCACTCGTTTTGGCCTACAAACCACAGGCGACAACGCTAAGGTTTATCGAGGCGGCGCTAAAGGAGAGCTTTGGCGTTTTAAATTAGGCGAGAAGCAAGAAGCGCAGCAGCTCGCAGCGACACATGATGGCTCAGTTAGACAACCTATGTTGTGGCAATCTCGCTTGTATTTTATCAGCGATAGCGACGGTAATGACAATATCTGGTCTATGTCAATCGATGGCAAAGATCTGCAGCAACACACGCATTATAAAGAGTGGCAGGTAAGAAGTGCCAAACTCAACGAAGGCCGCATTGTATTCCAACAAGGCGCCGATATTAAGTTATTTGATCTCGTGGCAAATAAAGAGATAGCGGTTGATATAGAGCTTACCTCCGACTTTGCCTATAAGCGTGAGCATTGGGTCACTGAGCCGATGAAGTACGCAACTTCGACCAGGTTAACACCGCAAGGTGATAAAGTGGTTATCACGGCTCGCAGCCATGTGGTTGTCGCGTCAACGGACGGTCAAAGGCTCGTTGAAATTGCCCTGCCAGGAGATAGCCGGATCCGCAATGCGCTCATGAGCAAAGATGGTAAGTGGGTTTATGGTATTAGTGATATTAGCGGCGAGCAGGAGATCTGGCAGTTTGCCGCAAATGGCAGCGATAAGCGTAAACAGTTAACCAAAAATGGCAAAGCACTGCGCATGGATCTGCATCTGTCGCCAAATGGACGTTATTTGGCACACGATGATTATGATGGCAATGTTTGGCTGTTAGATTTAAAAAAGTCTCGAAACCAAAAGATCATTACTCAAGGTGAAGGCTTAGGCCCATATGCAGATATTGTTTGGTCCGCTGACAGCCAGTTTATGGCTTTAACCAAAGCTGAATTAGGTAAAGCGCGTCCACAGATCGTACTTTATTCGCTTAAAAAGGATAAAGCTCAATCGATCACTACCGATAAATATGAGTCGTTTTCACCTAGCTTTAGTAAAGACGGAGATTGGCTATACTTCCTTTCAAACCGTAAGTTTGTGTCCACCCCTAGTTCGCCTTGGGGCGATAGAAATTTGGGACCAATGTTCAACAAACGTACGCAGATTTTTGCTATTGCACTTAATAACAAGGCTCGTTTTGCCTTTCAAAAGCCTAATGAGCTATTGAGTGAGCCTAAAAAAGATAGCGACGACAAGGCTGAAACGCAGGTTGATTGGGATGGTTTGTCTTCAAGGTTATGGCAAGTACCAGTGCCTGCGGGAAATTATTCCTCACTGCAATTGAGCGAAGATAAACTGTACTTACTGGACAAAGACGTGAGTAGCCGTAAATCATCGTTGAAAGTGGTTAAGTTTGCCGCTTTAGGCCCTAAGGTAGAAACATTTTCTAAAGATGTAGGCTCATATACATTATCTGTCGACAGTAAAAAACTGTTTATCCGCAAGCAATCAAAGCAAGGGAAGGAGATGTTGATTGTTGATGCGGGTGACAAACTGCCAAAAGAGCTCGACCACACCAAGGTGCAGACGCAAAACTGGCAGTTAGCAATACAACCTGCAGCAGAATGGCAGCAAATTTTTGAGGATGCGTGGTTAATGCATCGAGATTCGTTCTACGACAAAAAGATGCGCGGTGTTGATTGGCAGCAAACCAAGCTCAAATACCAACCCTTAGTTGACCGCTTAACTGATCGTCATGAACTCAATGATATCTTTAAAATGATGATGGGAGAGTTGAACTCTCTGCACTCACAAGTGCGCGGCGGTGATTTTGCAAAAGATCCTAAAAAGGCCAGATCGGCTAGCTTAGGTGCCCGTCTAGAGCAGACTAAAGCCGGTGTGGTTATTGAGCATATTTACCAAGGCGATCCAGAGATACCATCACAAGCTGCGCCGTTAAATAAGATGGGTGTAGACGCAAAAGTGGGTGATGTTATTTTAGCTATTAATGGTAAGACCTTAAATAATATTGCTGATGTGACTCGCCTTATTCGCAATCAAAGCGCAAAGCAGGTGCTGTTGTTACTTAAACGTGGCAATAAAACACACCAAACTATCGTTAAACCTATCAGTGCATCTGCCAACGCCAAATTCAGATATCTAGATTGGGTGACTCATAACAGTAGCGCTGTAAATGATGCGAGCGATGGCAAAATTGGTTACCTGCATCTTTACGCTATGGGCAGTGGTGATATCGCCAGCTTCGCGCGTGAATTCTACGCCAATTATGATAAAGATGGATTGATTATCGATGTTCGCCGTAACCGAGGTGGCAATATTGATAGTTGGATAATTGAAAAACTACTTAGACGGACATGGGCATTTTGGGCGCCGACTCACGGCACACCATCAGGTAACATGCAGCAAACCTTTAATGGCCAATTAGTGGTGTTAACCGATCAACTGACCTATTCAGATGGTGAAACCTTCTCAGCAGGTGTTAAAGCGTTGGGTATTGCACCACTTATCGGGAAGCAAACCGCAGGTGCTGGAGTATGGTTGTCTGGGAGAAATTCATTAACAGATAAAGGCATGGCACGTGTTGCCGAGTATCCGCAATATGCAATGGACGGTAGTTGGATTATTGAAGGTCGTGGCGTGAGTCCAGACATCGAAGTCGATAACCTGCCATACGCCACGTTTACTGGCAAAGATGCCCAGCTTGAAAAGGCGATGGATTACTTACAGCAAGCGTTAAAGAAACAACCCAAAGTCAATTTTGTGCCGAACGTCTTACCGGTTAAAGGTATGGCTGAGGACGTAAAACAAGCTCACTAATTTTAGTCTGCCGTATCTATCATATTTAAGTGTTTCGAGCGTTATTGACCAAGTAGTTCCCAGGTTGATAACGCTCTTTTTTTTGCAAGGCAACTCCCTCCTAATCAATGCATTCTTTAAGTTGTTAAGTACCATCGCCCTATCGAAGCGAGTTTATTTAAGAAAGATATTGAGTTTTATGCATTTTTAACACTAAACTGGTTAAAAACAAGCCCGCGTCAATGGCTCTTTTTGGCGTATAAAGCACCGATTATGCATAGGGATTAATATGACGGAACAAAAGGCTACGGCTGAAGAACAGGCGCTACAGACTGAAAGCTCGCAGGCCGAAAACGCACCGATAGAAAGCAGTCAACCCGTTGAGCAAAAGAGCAATAAAATTCGTAAAGCGACCAATATCATTTTAATTATTGTTAGTTTTCTGTTTGTATTTCATTTAATTGCAGACCGCTTTATTCCTTCAACAGATTTAGGCCGTATTCGTGGCTATGTCGTCCCTATTAGCCCACAGGTTTCGGGTGAGATTATAGAAATTTTGGCTACACCTAATACCTTTATTAAGGCGGGTGATGTACTGGCAAAGATTGACACTACCGATTATGAAATTGCACTAGAACAAGCTGAGCAGTCTTTGAAGAAGGCGGGCCAGAATGTTGGGGCACAAACGGCAAACGTTGCAGCGGCGCAAGCGAAAGTGACCAATGCTCAGGCGAATTATACAAATGCAAAAGTGCAGTCAAAGCGAATTTTTACCATGGTCGAAAAGCAAGTCATGTCACAAGCGGATGCTGACAATGCTCGAGCGGAATTAACCAAAGCGGAGGCGGGCGTGGCCAGTGCAAAGGCGGACTTAGCAAAGGCTAAGGAACGCTTAGGCGCCGAAGGCGAAAATAATACCAATGTTAAATCTGCGCTGCTTAGCTTAGAAAAAGCCCAACTCAATTTACAACGCACTTCCATTACCGCGCCTACCGATGGTGTTGCCTCTAACTTCAGATTGAAAGAGGGGATATATGCTAACGCTGGCCAGCCAATAATGACTTTTATCTCTTCAGAAGATGTTTGGATTGAAGCTTATTTTAGAGAAAATAGTTTGGGTAATATTTCCGCTGGTGATGAAGTTGAGTTCGCTTTGGATTATGCGCCAGGGGAAGTTTTTAAAGCCACTGTGGGTAGCATTGATTACGGTATTGATTGGGGACAAAGTGAAGAGACAGGCAAGCTCGCACAGATCTCTGGTCAAACGGGCTGGCTCAGACAATCGCAACGATTTCCAGTCACTATTGTATTATCAAAAGAGGAAGCTGTTGGGTTACGCCGAGTGGGTGGCCAAGCTGATGTGATTGTTTACACAAAAGATAACTCATTGATTAACCTATTTGGCCGCGCTTGGATCCGAGTGTCAAGTTGGTTCTCTTATGTCAGATAGTGTCCGCGAGCAGGCGCTTATAGCTGCTGCTAATAAGGAAGCACTCGACGAGGCTATTTATACGCGTAGAGTGCTTAGGTTTACCCTCGGAATTGGTCTTGCTGTGGCCATTTCATCTATCTGGGCTTGGCCGTTAGCGTTTATCGTGCCGGTTTTCGTTGCCAAATTTTTGGTTGATAGAAAAGAGCCAACAGTGCAAACCGTCTATGAACTACTGATCTCGATGATCTGTACCATCGCTATTGCTTGGTTGGTGAGTTTTGGCCCGACGCAATATCCTGCGGTATTACTGCCCTTACTCGCAATGATGATGCTTTGGGCTTATTACCTCTTTAGCAACCCCAAGTGGAATTTCTTTGCGACGATTTTTATCGTAGCAACGCTATTATTACCTTACCTTGGTTTATTGCAGCCTGGCGCATCACTGATGGTGGGCGTTGGATTGAGTTTTTCTGGGGTAGTTGCGGTTAGCATCTTTGCACTGCTGCACGTTCTACTGCCGGATCTTTCTCCTGAGAGGGAGTCGTTGGCAGGGGCTGAACAAAGTCATGATGAACGTACTCATGAAGCTTTTCGAGCGCTGATTTTGGCCTTCCCTGTGATCTGTTTTTTCTATTTTTTAGAGATCTCAGGTGCGTTACTGACCATGATTTTTATTGCAATCCTGTCATTGCAGGCGGCAGGTGCGAAGAGCATTAAAGTCAGTTTGTTTTTACTGGTGACTAACGGTATCGGCGGAGCGCTGGCGATTGTTTTTTATAACTTATTGACGATAGTGCCAGAGTTGCCATTCTACATAGGTATGTCGATGCTTGCGGCGCTGATCTTCGGCCAGAAAATATACGCAGATCCCACTAAAGCACCATTGTTTGCAGGCATCCTTTCTGCACTATTAGTTGTTGTTGGCTCGACAGTGTCTTCTACAGACAAAGATGTCGCGGTCAATTTCTATCTTAGAATATTGCAACTTTTCTTTGTTGGTGTGTACATGGTATTTGCCTCTTTCTACTTAGAATCAAGAGATTGGAAATTCTTAAACAAGAGAAATAGTCTCTAATAATGAGTCTTTATTAATTAAATAATGGCTTGAGTCGTGCCAGCGTAAAGGAGTCTATAGGTAATGGAAAATGTCTTTATCGGTATCACCCTATTAGGCTTATTTATTCTACTCCTTGGGCTATTTTTGCAGCTCAAACGTGCTGTAAATCAAGATATCTCAATCTTTTTCAAGCTAAGAAAAAACCGTATATTTGCTGGCCTTTCACTGCTGGTATTCACCCTCATTCTGCAGTTAGTCGGTGCTATAGGATTATCTATTACCTATGATCATGAGGTTAATAAAAGTGGTGAGGCGCTAAGAACATTAACGAAAACCACAGATGTTGCCTTAAGTTCCTGGGTGAAAGGCTGGGAGTCTCGCATCACCGCAGTGTCGAGCAACCCGCTACTACAAAACCGAACCTTAGAGTTAATTACAGAGTCTGAAGCTTATGACAGCTTAATTGAAAGCGATAATCTAATATGGTCGCGAGAAGCCTATGAAAGATATAGCAGCTCTTTCGGCTCTTTAGGATTTTTCATCACCTCTTTAGAGGGGATTAATCTGTCATCGACAAGAGATGAAAACATAGCAAAAAAAATATTGTCGCGCGAAAAGTGCCTAAAATATTTGCCCGTGCAGTTGCGGGAGAAACGGTCATTACGGCACCAATACGTTCTGAAGTCGTACTGGCAAATCCGTATGGTATTGAGCAAACACAAACGCCAACCATGTTCGTCCTCAGTCCGATTCGAGATGCTAAAGGCAAAGTGTTGGCAGTGTTAATGTTGCGTATTGATCCTTATATCGAGTTTGCCAAGCTAGCCGAAAGTGCAGGGGTTGGCAAAACCGGCGAGTCCTATTTTGTGTCGCATGAAGGTTACATATTATCTCATAGCCGTTTTGAAAAAGAACTTCAATCGCTTGGATTGGTGCAACCTGGGCAGATGTCCGTATTAAACCTTAGAGTGACCAATCCCGGAAAAATACTTACGCCTGAGAGGCCTGCAAGCGCTGAGCATAATGATAAGCCGTTAACTTATAGCGCTAATCAGTTAAGTATTCGCATGGATGGTCACAACTACAAAGGCTATCGAGATTACCGTGGTAAAGAGGTTATTGGCGCCTGGCATTGGGATAGTCGTTATGGTTTTGGTGTTATCACTGAAATGGATTTGGAAGAGGCTGCAAGTAACTACTTCTTCTTTAAAAATATCATCATTGGGATTATGGCGGCGATTGTGCTGCTGTGTGTGTTGCTGTCATTTGGTGGGGTAAAGATAGGTCGATTGGTGCATGACAGGTTGCAGGTCGATAATGAAAATCTTGAGCGCCAGATTAATCTCAGAACCAAGGAGCTTAAAGATAGGGAAGAGGCCTTATGGGATCTTTACGAAAATTCGGTGGTGGCCTATGCCTCTGTGGGTCCTAACGGCAATTTTATAAAACATAATCGACAATTTTCTCTATTGGCAGGCATTGAAAGAGAAGAGTTTAGTCGCCTAAATTGGCGCGATATTGCAACAGAAGAAAACCGTCTAATTGATGATGTTTATCAGCAAGCGTTAAAGGGCATTAACACCCAAGATACCCGTGTACAACTGTATGATGCTAATGAAAAGGTGATGTTTGTTTCAATATCAACCGATCTTGCTTTTGATAGTGAAAGAAAAGTGACTGAGGTTCGTTTCTCATTATTGGATATTAGCGAGCAGGAAAATGTTCGGTTAGAAATGTTAGAAAATCAGCAGCAATACCAGGTGTTACTGGAAAATATTCAAGGCGTGGTATACCGCTATAAAATTAATATCGCCGACGGCATTGATTACAAATTGGAGTACCTAAGTCCAAATGTTGAAGTCGTTACTGGCTACCAAGATAGTGATTTCCTCGGCGAGAATCCACGGTTAAGCTTTGCTGACATGGTTGTTAAAGAAGATATGATTCTGCTTAGAAAAGCGCTAAGTAAAGCATATAAAACACACAGTTTTGTGACTCGAGATGTGCGTATTATTACCGCGTCAGATGAGCTTCGCTTTCTACAGATTAAAGCCCAATTTGTCCAGGATACCGTAGATAACGCTTGTTATTTTGATGGTACTATCTTTGATATTACCGAACAAAAACTTGCTGAAAATAGATTACATCTATCTGAAGACAAGCTCACGGTGGCAGCGGAAAGTGCGCGGATGGGGATGTGGGACTACTACCCGAAAGACAACAAAGTGGTCATTAATCGTATGTATGCCAATATGCTTGGTTACGATGTACAGGATCTTTGTATTGATGACGACCAATGGTCAGCGCTGACTAATGGTGAGCAGACATGGCTGCAGTTAATACACTCAGATGACAAGGCACTCGTCGTTGATCACTTAAGAGCACAGACTCAGTCGAACCCACAGATCTTGAAACGTGAATTTAGAATGCGCAGAAAAGATGGTAGTTATGACTGGATAATGAGCATTGGCCAAGTTCATCACTATACCGAAGATGGATATGCTGGCCGAATTAGTGGCGTGCATCTTAATATTAACGAGTCGAAAGAGCTGCAGCGGGAGTTAGCCTCGGCCATTGAAAAAGCGGATGATGCCAACCGGGCTAAGGGAGATTTCTTAGCCAATATGAGTCATGAAATTCGTACCCCAATGAATGCGATTATTGGTATGACACATCTTGCTTTAAAAACGGAGCTGACGCGTCAACAGTACAACTATATCGATAAGTCCCATCGCTCCGCCCAATCACTGCTGGGGATCATTAACGATATTCTCGATTTCTCTAAAATTGAAGCGGGTAAACTGGACCTTGAAACCATTAATTTCAGACTAGAAGATGTGCTCGATGACATTATTAATTTGATAGGGATTAAGGCGGCCGAAAAAGAGTTAGAGCTACTATTTGATATTGACCCGACTATCCCGACAATGTTGAAAGGAGACCCGCTCCGGTTAGCGCAGATACTGACCAACCTCACGAATAATGCCGTTAAGTTCACCGAAAAGGGTAGCGTCATTCTTGCGGTCAATACTGAATCACTGGCAGATGATGAGATCACCCTTAAATTCTCAGTCACTGACAGTGGTATTGGCATGACGCTTGAGCAACAACAGGATCTTTTTAAACCATTTTCACAAGCTGATGCGTCAACCACCAGAAAATATGGTGGTACTGGATTAGGGCTTGCGATATGTAAAAACCTAGCAGATTTGATGGGAGGTGAAATTGGCGTTTCCAGCGAGTTAGATATCGGCAGTCGTTTCTATTTTGAATGTGCATTCCCAATTGTCGAACATCATGACACCGCGCCGATTTATCAAGGGAATTTGGAAGATGTTCGAGTGTTACTCGTTGAAGATAACGCCAGTTCTCGAGAGATTTTATTAGCGATGTTGTCAACGTTAAAAGTGCAAGTTGATTATGCTAAAGATGGTATGGAAGCTGTTGAAATGCTTAAAGCAAGTGAAGCGTCACCCTACCAACTTGCTTTGCTTGATTGGAAAATGCCAAAGCTTGATGGCATTGAGGTTGCTCGATTTATAGAGCAGCTTCCAGCGTCGATAACGCCCCATGTGGTGATGGTGACAGCCTACGGTAAAGAGGAGCTATTGCTGGATGCTGCAAATGTGACGATTGACGCAGTGTTGACTAAGCCTGTAACGCAGTCAACGCTATGGGATGCACTACTACCCGCTTTAGGTTTTGCGCCGCGAAAACAGACTCGCTTAAGCCAAAGACAAACACGGGTGGATACCGCCTTGGCTCAACTCGCTGGAGCCAAGTTATTGGTTGCTGAAGATAACGACTTAAATCAGGAGTTGATTGTTGAGTTGCTAACCAGTAATGGTATTAGCTCTGTACTGGCAAACGATGGTCAAGAAGCGCTCGATTACCTCGCGAAAGAGGAATTTGATGGCGTGTTGATGGATTGCCAAATGCCAATAATGGACGGGTATACTGCCACTCGACATATTCGCGCACAAGCGCAGTTTGAACATTTGCCGGTGCTGGCCATGACGGCGAATGCGATGGCGGGTGACAGAGAAAAAGCGCTCGATGCAGGTATGAATGATCACATTCCCAAGCCACTTAATGTCGATGAGTTGTTCGTTACCATTGCGAAATGGGTAACGCCTAAAAATCCGGCGTTGTTGCACGGACATGTTCAAAATGAAGCGGATAACGAGGTGGATTTTGGTCTGTTTAAACATATCGATACGCAGCTCGGTTTAAGTCGTACTCAGGATAAAAGTCGTCTATACAAAAAGCTGTTGCATAAATTTGTTAGCGGGCAACAGGATTTTTCAGCGCAGGTTAATGCCAGTTTATCTGCTAATGACTCGGTGACCACGGCGAGGCTTGTTCATACATTAAAAAGCGTGTCGGGGGCGATTGGTGCGCTAAAGTTGACTAAACTTGCAGAGAGCTTAGAGCAAGATTCAGAGCATGCACAGGATAAAGCATCTGATATCACCGCTAGCGAAACTTATCCATTATTAGTGGAGGAACTTGCGCTAGTCTGTAGCGAAATAACAGTGCGGTTAGCGGAGTCGGTAGTGGTTGATATTGCCACTCAGTTTGATGCTGGAAAAGCGGCAGAGGTTCTGAATAAACTTATCGATATGCTCAACGATTTTGATATAGCAGCCACAGAACTGATCGCTGAACAACGCTCAATTTTGGCGTCTAAGCCACTATTAAACTTGTTTAAAAAATTAGAGAAACAGTTAGATGATTATGAGTTTGATGAGGCATTAAAAGTGGCAATACAGATGCAAACTCTTGTTGCTAACGAGATGAGCTGAACTGAACTCTTAGATTTTTAACGATATAGGAAGGATGTGATGGAACTACAAACCTTACTCGTCGTCGATGATACACCGGCTAACATTGATGTTTTAGCGGGTATGTTAAAGGATGATTATCATGTAAAAGTGGCTAAAAGTGGCGAGATAGCACTTAAAATCGCTAATAAGTCACCTTTGGATTTGATATTACTCGATATTATGATGCCAGGCATTGATGGTTTTGAGGTGTGCAGACGCCTTAAAAACGATCATACCACCCGCCATATTCCTATCATTTTTGTTACCGCAAAAATCACCGCTGAGGATGAATTAAGAGGGTTGGAACTGGGCGCTGTTGATTACATCACTAAGCCATTTAACCCACCGATAGTGATGCAAAGAGTACGCACTCAGTTAGCGCTTTTTAACCAAAGTAGAGAGTTAGCCATTAAGGTTAAACAAAAGACTGCGGAGCTTGCCGATACGCAATTAAAAGTCATTCAAAAGTTAGGACGAGCAGCTGAATACAAAGATAATGAAACAGGTATGCACGTCATTAGAATGAGTCATTACACCCATATATTGGCTAAAGCCGCAGGAATGTGTGAAGCCGATGCTGATATGTTAATGGCAGCGGCGCCGATGCACGATATTGGTAAAATAGGTATCAATGATGCGATATTACGTAAGCCTGGCAAGCTGACGGATGAAGAGTTTATTGAGATGAAAAAGCATGCTCAAATTGGGGCTGAGATCATCGGTGACAATGAATCAGAACTGTTACAAATGGCCAAGATAGTGGCCATTAGCCACCATGAAAAATGGAACGGTGCAGGTTATCCAAACGGATTAAAAGGGGAGAATATTCCTCGTATAGGTCGTATCGTGGCGATTGCAGATGTGTTTGATGCGCTTACTAGCGAGCGACCTTATAAGCGAGCATGGACTGTACAAGATGCGGTATCGTTACTGCAACAAGAAGCCGGTGAGCATTTCGATCCACAATTAGTGCCATTATTTATCGAGCATATTGATGAAGTGACAGAGATTATGGAATCCTTTAAAGATTAAGGGTCACTATCCACTTAGGTATCTCAGTTTACTGGCTAGCAATCATTACTTAAGCGTTCAGTCGTTATGGGTAATGCTTTTTAAATGCTGAGAGTTGCAATCGTAAATTGACGATAAAATAGCAGCTGTTTATAAAAGTAGTTCTAATGAATAAAAGTGCATTTTTAGTGAGGATGTGCTTATTTTTAAATATCCCATCAATTTTACCGTATAGCGCCACAACCAGCAGCATTACTGAGTTGTAAGGTTACCAATGCAGTTGCGCCTAAGATGTTAGTTAAAGTGATTCAACATTGGTTAAGCAAGAGAGTGATATATAGTCGAATCAATAACTTGATTCTTGTGCTATAGCTTATATACCTGAATCCAAGTTTTTAGCTGATGTCACTTTTTATGCGCGTGCGAGTTTGTACGCTCTTTTGTTTTACCAAAAGGATAAAACTATGTTCCAACTGAATAAACTTAAGCTTGCGGCAATTCTAGTTCCAGCGGTACTTGTAGGTTGCGCAACGGGAAACACTCCCGATGATAAAAAGATGAATGCTCGTGAAGAGACTCAAGCTGCATTACAAGAGATCTATAAGGAGCACCCAGAAGCCAAGTCAGCAGTCGCTGAGTCAGTCGGTTATGTTGTTTGTACTGGAAGTAATACTTATCTATTTGCACTGTCTACCGGTGGTGGCGTTTGCGTTTTACATGAGGGAGGCAAAAAATCCTATTATCGATTTGCAACCGGTGGCGTTGGCGCAGGCATTGGTTGGAAGCAACTCGCATTCGTTCAAGCTTTCATGAATAAGGAGCCTTTGACACGTTATAAAGAGTCCGGTTATGAAGGTCAAGCACAGGCTGAAGCCAGTGCTAAGTATGATGAAAGTGGCGATCAAGCATCGGCAAATCAATCTGTCGATATCTCAGGAGTCAAAACCTACCAAGTTAACTTAATGGGCGCAGCGGCGCAGGCGACGGTCCAAGGTTATAAATATTGGGAAACAGACTTTACTGATGATTTCATTGAGAAAGAAAAGTAAGCGGGTTTAACATGAGAATGCCAGGTTAACAACCTGGCTTTTTTGCTTTAAAGAGATGGCTTATTCCACTTCAAGAGCTTTAAATGAAAGCGAGAATTTACCTGGCTGCTTATCAGCGAGTAAAAAACCTACCTGCTTAATATTGTCCAGTCTTAGATCCGGAGCACTAATCGTTCGTCCTCTAAACACCGCTACAAACTCTTTTGCGTGAAAGCTCAATGCTAGCCATTGGTTTTTTTCTGTTTTAAAGGGGCGTGTGTAAGCGATAGAATCCCTTTTATCATCAGTGCGAAGTCGCAGCTGATACTCTCTTCCATCACCTTTTACTCGTATTTTTATCTGTTGTACTTCTGGCGGCAACGGACTCGATAAACTCGCTCGAGTAGAGGCAAATCCACCATTACGCTCTAGCGATAAATCACCACTAAAAGTGGCTATATCACCATCATTAATGATTGAGCTTGTCGATATCCCGCCCATAACAGAATCATTAATGATGTTCCATTTATCAGCGGTTTCTAGGACGAGTGGCTTGGCGTAACTGATTAAACTCATGGTTAGACTGCCTATTAGTAATGCAATATTGGCTGCAGAGTATCGTTTTGTTTTGGCGCTTAAAAACATCTTAATATAGCCGATTAAGCTAGGTATTAATCTAGGCATAAAAATCTCATGCTGAAGGCTTTATTAGCAATACGTTGAAGCCGCCCATTTGGATGACTCAATGAGCAGCGATATGAGTCAAATTCAAGGTTTGTTATTTTTGTAAACTTGAACTCGAAATGCATAATGCGAAGCTAGCGTTTTAGTATTGCCTAATATTCAGGGCTGTAATATAAAATCCAGTTAAGCTTTGTGAGATAACCTAAGGCAAAAAATTACAGCGATGCATGGTGTTGCACATCGCTGTAAAAGTGGCTGTTACCGGGAGGTGTTAGTTCATGGTGAGTACTTGTTCCTCGTTATCGGCCATATAACTCCACTCCTGATATTGTGGATTTTGACCTTCATAGAACCAGATAACTGCAATTAATTGACTCTCATGATTAGCAATTTTTAGCTGTTTACTGATCTTACCGTCGCTCAGTGGGCCTCTAAATAGGCAGGAGTCGAAGTTAACTGTATAGCTTCCTGCTTGATTCTGATAATCATCACAGAGTGAAAAATAGCCACGACTTTGATTACTTTTATCTACGTTGATGGTTAGCATATAAGCAGCCTGCATTACGTTGTCGGCATCGACTACTAAGTCATCTAGTGACGTTGGATCTGGTGCTGGTTCTGGATCTGGTGTCACCGGTGGCGTTATTGGTGTTGGCGTCACCGCCACAGGTGCAGGTGTTGGGCTATCACCATCACCGCCGCCGCCACCGCATGCAGTAAGAGTAATAAAGGAGAATGCGACTAGACTGCTTGGCATTGAGATAAATTTTATAAGTTGAGTTTTCATGACATTCTCCATTAATCGTTAAAGATCAGTGCTTGATTAGCATTTTCATACCAAGTTGGATTGGTGGTACCCGTGTTGTCGGCGGCAAAATCAACAAACTCGGTATAAGCGTTGTCTAAGCGTTGATTTTCTTTTGGGTGCTTCCAGGTGACAGGTATTTCAATTGCCCAAGCCATGCCATTTTTATTCTGGAAGTATTGACCAGCGCTAGGGTCGGAAGCATCTTCTCTGTAACCAAAGTAATTGCTGGAGAACTTATCTGTAGGGGCTTGGTTTTTCAGATGAACTTCCAGTTGACGACCAGGGTTTGCTCCCACTGCATTTTTAGCCGCAGAGCCATGATCGGTATTTGGCGTGGCAAAGATGAATGGGTCATAAGGGAATGCTGGAATGACACTCTCAGACACAGGGCTGTCAAATGGGATATCAAGTGACCATGTGGTTCTGAAAGCACTCTCACAGCCTGTTTCGGTGCGTAGAAATTCGCAGCCTTGTTCAAGCGTGACGTAATCAGATAAATCTTGAGTGAAGATAAAAACTGCGTTGGTTTGCCCGGTCTCTAACGGCGAACTATCTTGTGCAATGTCATCAATAGTCCAATTAATTAAAGACTCTTTAATTTTATTGCGACCAACGCCAGGCAGATGCACACCAAATCCATTGTGGTAAGCGGCTCCCATTGCAGCCAGTTGCGCTTTGAAGCCGATACGTCGCACTTTATTGTCTTTAACATATTCAATAATACGCAGCTGTACCACTACGTCATTCATATCGAAGTCACCTTGATCTGGGTACAGATCCTCATAAGCGAGGGTGGTATAAGTTGACGATGAAGGGTAGTAGTTGATGGTAACGCCTGTTTCAGTGAGAGTAACGGCGTAGTCTTCAACTTCGCCATCTCCGACTCCGCCTGTTGCAGTGATATCTTGTTGGGTACTTAAACGAAAACGTGCCCAAGTGGGTCCCTCTTTAGCCCAAGTGGGTACTTCAATACTGATAGTATTGATACCGTTATCGAGCGGTTCGCCCAAAATGATCTGTTCTTCTAAATCAAAAGCGCCATTTTGGTTCCAGTCAAACCAAGCGTTGAGGTAACCGTCTCCACCTTTTGCTGTAACCAATAATATGGCGCTTTCACCAAGCTCAAAACCTGTTGGCATTGAAACGCCGTCCTCATCATCAGAGCTGTCGCTGGCATCATCAGATAAAGGGGAGACATATCCGTCGGATTCATTATCCACTGAGGCACCGAGGTATAGGCTGTCTGACATTGCGTGTCGGGCACCATTTGATGCCAGCAGTGTCCCGTATGAATCAGGTGCATCCCCAAAATCGACTGATTCGCCAACGGTAACTTCGGCTAAAGCACATCGTGCGCCATCATTACTAGAAGAGGCGGGTCCATAAGCAAATAGCACAGCACTAGGAGATGCTTCTTCTACGTTAACTTTGTAGATATTACCGTTGCTGTTATTACTGACATATAAGTTGCCATCAGGATCAAAAAATTGTGCGCCAAATATAAAGTTACCTGAATTAGAGGTGATGACTGGGCCTAAATCGGTAGCTTCTGCGGTAGTCGTATCGATGCGAAGTAGCTTACCCGTAGAGCCATTGCTAATACTGTAGGCGTAGCCATCAGTAGGGTGAAAGGCTAAATCGGTAATATTATAATTGGCAAAATTCTTACTGCCGGGAATGATTGTCATGTTGTAACTGGCAGGGTTATCGAGTGGGATTTTAAACATCCCTTTACCTTTACGGTATCCATACCAAATGTTTTCAGTCACCGCAACGTCACCAACATAAAAATTACCTGCCGCTGCGGCGGATGCATCTTTAATAACATTAAGAGCAGCAATTTGATAATCATCGCCAGCTCGGCCCAGTGTCGCATTTGAATAATCCCAACCGTAAATATAGTTATCATGATAGTTAAAACCGACACCGTTGTAGCCGCTACCTGTGCCCATATCGTCTGACAATACGGTGTAGCTACCCGTGGCTAAGTTTACGCCGTAGCTTTTTGGAGTATTTGATTGTTTTTGAATGACAAAAGCTTCTGTTGGACAAGCGCTAAATGGCTCAGACGCATTAACATTCGCTGATATAAGAAGGCTCAGAATTAAAGGTGAACTGCAGCTAGATGAAATAGATTTGGATATTTTCATAATGCTTCTCTCGCTGTAACGTTATCAAAGTAAATTGAATAGAGCATAAGCCGTGCCAATAATTAAAATCATTATTTATCAACATTTTATGTGTTTTTGGTTTTGTTTTAAGAACTCTTATTCGCATTTTGCAAATAGAGATGACAGCTACGGGTGGGATAAAAGGGGCTAATATCTACGGATTCATGTGAATAATGGTCGAAGAGAGGGCGTATATTTTTCATACTACTTGGCTTAACTCTATATCAATGCTAAGTTTTATCGGTACGTAACATTTTATTAACTATTGTTTAGGTGGTAGTAAATTTATGTCGAAATTGCGCATAGGGATTGTGTGCCACCCCAGCATCGGTGGCTCAGGTTTAGTTGCAACGGAATTGGGTCTTGGCTTGGCAAAGCTTGGCCATGAAGTTCATTTTATTTCCAGTGTCAGACCATTCAAGCTGATTGAAGATTCTCAACGATTGTTTTTTCATTCTGTCGAAGCTATTAACTATCCGCTTTTTTCTGATCCTTTATATACCTTTGCTTTAACTGCAAAAATAGTCGAAGTTGCAGAGCAATATCAACTGGATGTTGTTCATGCTCACTACTCAATCCCGCATTCGTTATGTGCGTATCTCGCCTGTGAGATAAGTACCCACAAATTTTCTACCGTCACCACTATTCACGGCACCGATGTCACTATTGTTGGTCAAGACAAACCACTTTACCCGTTGAATAAATTTAGTATTCATAAAAGCACTAAAGTGACCACGGTTTCAGTTTATCAACGAAACTATATTTATAGCCATTTTGAAAAAGACAAAACAATAGAAGTGATTCATAACTTCATTGATCTAGCCGTTTTCACCCCAACAAGTGCCGACATTAATATCCGCCGACAAATGGCAATGGATGACGAAAAAGTGGTGATGCATGTCTCTAATTTTAGGGCGCTTAAAAATACCGATACCGTCGTTAGGGCATTTTACTTGCTACTTAGAAAGGTAAATGCTCGTTTAGTCCTACTTGGAAGCGGGCCTTATATCGATAAGATTAAAGAGCAGTGTGAAAAACTAGATATTTTGCAGCACGTCACCTTCATGGGATCGGTTACGCATGTGGAGTCATTTCTCCCTAATGCTGATTGCATGATCCAACCAAGCTATAGAGAGTCATTTAGCATGGTATTACTTGAAGCGATGGCCTGTGAAGTACCAACCGTCAGCAGCAATGTTGATGGGGTCCCGGAAGTCGTAGAGGAAGGCGTCAGCGGCTTTATGTTTGATCCGGATGATGCATTAGGGATGGCGAAAGCAATGGAAGGGATCTTGAGCGACCCTGATAAGCAGCAAGAGATGGGGCAAGCCGGTCGCCGTCGAGCAAGAGCATTATTTAGCCCTGCACAAAAAATTGGTCAATACGTGGAATGCTATTACGACGCAATTGCTGAAGATGACATTGTGCCTCTTCAAGTAAGCATCAAATAAAAGGACAGGCTGATTATGGTCGATAAAACAACGGTAGCCGATAAACAGGATGATAGCGAGCTCGCAACATCGGTGATAGAAAAACCTAAAAAAAAGATGAGCATGTCGACATTGGTTTTACTGTCATTTGCGGCCGGGATCGCTTCAGGGCTGTTCTTTGGTGAGATGCTTGCGTGGATGTCTGTTATTGGTGATGCGTTTATCAAGCTGCTTCAAATGACGATTATCCCCTATATCATCGTTTCACTTATCTCCAGTTTAGGCAGTTTAACCATGGTCCAAGCAAAGTCGCTGGGCGTTAAAGTGGGTAAGCTGATGTTGGTGATCTGGTTGTTTGGTTTGCTAACCATGTACCTGATAAAATATACTTTTCCTGACTGGCAAGCGGGTGAGTTCTTCAGTTTAACAGCGCTAGAAGATCCAAATTCGATTAACCTATTAGATATCTATATTCCCTCAAATCCGTTTTTCTCGCTGTCTAATAGTTATATCCCTGCGATAGTATTGTTCTGTGTTGCAACCGGTATTGCACTTATCTCAATAGACAAGAAAGATTCCTTGATGAGACCAATGCAACTGCTTGGTGAGGCATTTAATAAGGTCACTCAAAGCATTGTAAAACTGATGCCGATTGGTATTTTTGCCATGACTGCTGCCACGGCAGGAACCATGGACTTTGAGGAGTTTCAAAAGCTGCAAGTGTATTTTGTGGCTCATGTGGTGATGACAATAATTTTAACCTATTGGGTATTGCCAGCGATTTTAGCGACGATTACCCCTTTCTCGTACCGAGACATTAC
>NZ_PJBM01000261.1:0-79696 GCF_002836075.1 Shewanella sp. GutDb-MelDb
CTGAGATTCCAGATTTCTTAGATGCTAATGAGATTAAGTCGGCAAAGTTTAGTTGTTTAGCTGAGCAAGCAAAATATTCTGCTGATGACCAAAAGTATGTCGATATTCTATGGGATGAGACTTTAACCTATCTAAAAGCTTACGCTATTGCACTGACCAACGATCAAACAAGCGGTTGCCTTAATTCGGACTCGGCTATGATTGACTCGACAGAGGGCGGTCAACGTATGTGCTTGATGGATAGGCGTGATATGAAGTTGATGGTGAAAAACATCTATCAGGTGATTAATAACGCTGATGAAGCAAAAAAGTGCTTTGGTGCACGTGAAGACGTTGCTTGGATCTACAATCCAGGTGGTGAGCTAACGGAAAACTCTCCCGTGGCGAAATGGCTGAATCGCACTACTTTTGAGACCTTTTTTAAAGAGAAGGTCACTAACCCTGAAGTGAAAAAGTTAGGTAAGAGTTTTACCGATAATTTTTACAAGATGGTGACGGGTGATGAAGTCAAAATGCCTGCGGTATTTCCTTATGACATTAGTGCTAACGCGTTACCCAACCTATGGGCTGCGGCGGGTTGGTTCCCTATGTACGCAGAAGAAAGTAAGCGTAACGATAAGAACTTTAACAATATTCGTGGTGGTTATGCATACGCTGAAATATTTGGTCATTGGGGCTTATTACGTATTGATGAAATTAATGGCGAAAAGGTCGGTGCAGAAGTGGGTATGACAGTACAATCTGTTGATACCTTGTATCCGTTCCATAATCACGCAATCTCTGAGATGTACTACAACATGCGTGTGCCAGCTTGTACCAATCAGTTCAAAACAATGGCTATCCGTGAAGATTCACCTCTTGTTACAACCGTAAAAGAGGATGACAAAATACGTCGAGTGCAATTTGATGAAGGTCAGCATAATTCACAAACTATGTGGTTATCAGGTAGCAGCGAACAAGATCCATTGATCTACTTCCACCAGAATACTATCCATGCATTTGATGTTGACGGTAGTTGCGAAGCTAAGCCTGAAGAGCGCGCTATCGTATCAGTCTGGGCCAGAAGTAACGCGAATGACAAGCGTAATGACTATGGCACAACTTTGCTGTGCGAATCAGCTGAAAATCCGGGAACACCGGCTAAACGTGGCGAAGTTATTCAGTGTGATTTAACCAAAATCAAATGGTAGTGATTTAATATGGCGATAGATAAAATCTATTGCCTATTAATTTAATCCCACTGTAGATATAACCCTCTCAATTAATTTTTTAACACTATATTATTTTTTAAATAAAAGGACGTATTCGATGAGCAAGCTAAATATAGCGCTGACTTTTTCGGCGCTGGTAGCTATTACGAGTAACTTTGCAGTTGCTGATGATTTAAAAGTTGGTGGTTCAGTTCGTGCTAATTACAGTTATAGTGATTATTCTGAATCGTCAAAAGATAAAATTGGTGATCTCGACTTTAACTTATTATCCGTTACTTTTTCAGACAAATGGAATGATATTGGCGTTAAAGCTGAATATCGGTTTTATCAAGGTTATGATTTCTTAAAATATGGTTATGCTTATTGGGATGTCAATGAAGACTTAACGGTTAGCGGCGGCGTTATCAATAAACCTTTTGGTAATAAGGGCTACGCATCGCATAACTGGTGGTATAGCTTAAACTACTATTTGGGCTTTGAAGACGATTATGGTGTTGGTGTTGCGGCAAAATATCAAAATGGTCGTTCATTAACAGAGTTCGCCTTTATTAAGAATGCGGTATATGGCGGCAGTGATCATCGAGATTTTGCGGGTACGGTAGCTAAAGGCACGGTTGATGGTACGAGTTATAATAACGAAGAAGCTAATACTTTAGCGGCTCGTCAAAGCTTTACGCTTACGAATGGGGAATTGATTACGATAGTGGGTGCATCACTTGAGTACGGACAACTCTATAACTCAGCGTTTGGTGAAAATGGCGATACTCTTAATTATGCTGCACACCTTGATATGAGTTATGACGGATGGGGCCTTCAAGCACAATATTTAGCTTATGATTATGATCAATATGACGATGGTCAAATTGATCCGAATAAGATTGGTATGGGCATGTTAGATGGATTTTTTGAAGTTGCTAGCAAAGGTAATATCTATACCGCTAACTTATCAAAAAACATCACAACTTCATGGGGAAGCTACACGCTCTATAATGACTTTAGTATGGTACAGCCAGATGTTGAAGCGTTTGATGATTCATTGCTAAATACCACGGGTGTGTCATTAGCATATGGTCCAGTCTTTGTTTATGTTGACTATTATATGGCTAAAAACGTCTTATGGTTGGGTGGCAACAGCTTAGGCTTAACCCAAGCTGATGACGATTGGGATCAACGATTTAATATCAACTTCGCTTACTACTTCTAGTGGCTTACTCACTGTAGAGGTTAGTTTAAAAACATAAAAAAATGCCAACAATATTGTTGGCATTTTTTGTTTAACAGATTTGAAGCCGTGGTTAACTGGGATTGACAGTTTGAGTGACTTCACCCAAGTCAGTTACATTGGCTTTTATTAAGTTAATTAATTGATTTGTGGCCTCAGTTTGTGTCTCTGGATTGAGATACAAGGACTCATTGAAAATCGGCAGTGGTGGGATATTGTGTTTAATAGGATCGATAATTTGCATCTTGTCACTAATTCGAAATTCGGCGACGGGAGCGATCACTAAGTCATTTTCGACCGCCATACATATTGCCGCTGGCGATGGGGTTGATAGTAATACACTCATCGGGCGCATGGATATTCTATGGTTGGCAAAAACCTGTGCGCGAATGGGGCAGTTTTCAGGATACAAAGCCATAGGCACGGTTTCCCGTTTATGGGCATTGCCCTCTTTTGCCGCAACCCAATGAAAACGACGTTCAAATAGCAGTTCACCATGACCGGCTGCAGGTGCTTGCCAGTGAGTCGCAACAATGACATCGAATTCACCGTTGTGCAGTCGCTTATAAAGATTACCACTCACGTCGGTATCGATGACTAGCTCGATGCAAGTAAACTCGCGAATAAACTCCAGCAAACAACTGCCGAGATAACGGTTGATGTAATCTGTCGGCACACCTAGTCGTATCACTTCACGGTTTTGACAATCCTTTAGTTCATCAAGTGCTTGTGAGCTGAGTTGCATCATCTTATAAGCGTAGTTAAGTAACGTCTTACCAGACTCAGTTAGCGTGACACCTTTGTTGTCTCTGAGTAACAAAGGTTGACCCACGCTTTCTTCTAACTTCTTGATTTGTAAGCTAATGGTTGATTGTGTGCGGCAGAGTTTATCCGCCGCCTTGGAAAGGTTTCCACATTCAGCTACCGCAATAAAGCTTTCTAACAATTCAATTTTTAACATGGGCTATTGAGTTTATTCATAGTGGTATCAGTATTACTCAATACCGCCGTAAGTCCTAGGCTGCTATGTTATGAATGTGAAGTTTATTTAAACTAATTGTTAGATTCGTGAAGAGGTCGACATGAGTAATTGGCAACAACGAGAAAGCTACTTAACTGACGTTGCGGAGCGATGCCTGCGTGGCCATAAAAGTTTTGACTTACGGCGTTCTCATTTGGTTGAAGCTAGTCAGATCTCTAAAGGTACAATCTATAATCATTTTCCAAGTGAAGCGGATTTAATGGTGACGGTGGCGACGGCACACTTTAAGAAGCGTTTAGAAAGAGCCGCTATCGACGAAAGCCAATATCAAGACTGTTTAACGCGCTTTTTGATGCACCATTGCTGGGGTATACGTGACGATCTCTTATATAATCGTTTTATTATTTCGAGAGTGATGCCAAATTCTGAACTCCTTGAGCAAGCAACTGACGATAATCGTTGTGCTTTTGGACAAGCTTATGGCGACTATATTGAATGGAATCGTCAGTTAATAAAAGCCGTTGGTATTGTTGAAGGTTTTAATCGAGCAGAGCTGGTGGCCAATTATTTACGCGGCGCACATATTAATTGTGATGATGCGGGTAAGCACTACAATGACGCTAACTTATACCATCAGTTTAGTTACGCATTGGCACAATTAATGGGACACTCAGATAAGCGGATCCCCAAGCTGAGCGACTATATAAACTGGCTTGCGTCATTAGAAGCGACCGCAAGCGCGGCATAGTCCATACCCAAGTCATTTGGGTATGGAGTCCCGTTTACGCCAAGGGCAATGTTATGGTAATTTTAAGACCCGTGGGGGAGCCGTTTTCAGCTTTTATCTGACCTTGATGCGCAGTCACCGCAGCTTCAGCAATCGCTAAGCCTAAGCCCCATCCGCCAGACTCTCTATCTCTTGCTGATTGCGGACGATAGAAGGGTTTAAAAATAGCTTCTAAGTCGGCAGTATCTGGGATCCCGGGTCCATCATCGATAATTTCAAGTTTAATTAATTGACCTGTAATTGAAGCTTGAATAGTAATTTGTGAAGTTGCATATCGAATCGCATTACGCAGCAAGTTCTCTACCGCCCTAGACAGTGGCCTAGGGTAAAGCGGCACTCGTATCGATTCATCGATATCAATATGTAGCTGTTTGTTTTGTTGTTGAGCCTCAAAATCGGCATCATCTAGCACCTGACTTAAGGCCTCTGCAAGTTCTAAGTTGCGCTTAGACTCGCTGGCATTGAGCTTAACCCGTGACAGTTCTAGTAACTCGGCAATCATCTGTTCCAACAAATCCGCTTCGTACTCTATTCGCTGTGTTTCTTGGGTTTCTTGACCTTTTTTACGGCTTAGCGCCAGTGATAGCTTGAGCCTAGTCAATGGTGTTCTGAGTTCATGTGAGATATCGCTTATCAATCGCTGTTGGCTTTTGACCATATCTTCAACAGAATCTGCCATCCCGTTAAATGCTTGAGCAAGCTGTCCAATTTCATCATTACGCTTGGCTGTTGCACTGTCGACACGGCTGCTTAAATCACCATTAGCTAAGGCGTCAGCACTGCTTTTTAGTGAACGTAAAGGTTTGCCTAGATGCCAGGCAAAAAGTCCGCAGAGCAAGCCTGACAATAAAATTGCAATACTTAAGGTGAGGATTTTGTTATCAATAAAAAAGAAAAACCAAGGTCGAGGGTGATGCTCGGGTAAACGACCATATAAAGCGTATTGCTTACCTTCTGCTTTAAACTCATATGGACCAAATAACAGCTCATCTCTGAATTGATGCTTTATTGGTTTACCGGCTTCATCAGCCATCAGCATAAACCGACGTAGAGCTCGTGAAGGTTTATGAGTATTGAGCACACGTGAGTTTTCATCGACAAGGTAGATCCTTACCGGGCGACCATCTCTCTGTTTGAAGCGGCTCAAGCGCTTCATCCTATCGGGTTGCATTACTTGGGGTGAGTCAATGATCTTCTGTGCCAGCTTTGCTAACATGCTCTCGAGGCGAGGAGGTAACTCTGACTGGTCATGGTTTTGCTGTAATAGCGGCAGCAAACCGATGAGGGCTATGATCAATGAGCTACATAACCAAAAGCCGAGCAGTAACTTTACAAAAATATTGTTGGGACTTTTTCTCAATGACATTTAAGGTAACCAGATATAACCTTTGCCACGAATCGTTTTAACTCGTGGACGACCATCAATACGTTCAGGCATCTTTTTACGTAAGTTAGACAGATGCATATCTAAACTACGATCAAATGGCATCAGCTTCTTTCCCAGCACTTTTTCACTGAGTGTCTCTTTAGACGCGAGCTCACCGGCATGTTGTACTAACTCAAACAGTAAACTAAATTCAGTTCCGGTCAGAATGATAAGCAGTTCCTGACAATGCACCTCTTGACGAGCAGGATCTAGACTGAGATCACCAAAGGACTGTATTGTTTGAGTATTGTCATTAGGTTTAATATTCGTGCGTCTGATAATGGCGCGAATACGTGCGACGAGTTCGCGATCATTGAATGGTTTTGGGAGGTAGTCATCTGCGCCAATCTCAAGGCCAACGACTCTGTCTATTTCATCGCCTCGTGCCGTTAACATCAATACCGGAGTTTGCTTCTTGGTACGCAGTGCACGTAATACTTCAAAACCATTGAGTTTAGGTAGCATCACATCGAGCAAGATGAGATCAAATGTTTGTTGTAATGCGAGATCGAGTCCTGCCTGGCCATCATGGGCTAATGTCAGTTCAAACCCTTCTAGTTCTAATAGTTGTGCCAGTAATTCAGAAAGACCTAAGTCATCATCTATCAACAGTATACGGCTCATGCTAACCCTTTTTATTACGCTCAATATCAGGAGTATACCTTGTTTGATGTCAATTGCTGTTTAGCAGTGTAATTCAATGTAAAGGTCATTTAGTCATGTCGTCGGCATTTAGGTTTACTGCGTCAGCTTTACAGTGTTTTACGTAAGCTAAACCCTCGCTTACATTGCAATGGTTACACTGGTAAGCGTCGAAAACAGCTTAGCGTAACCACGCTAAATCGAATTTAAAAGAGGCAGCATATGAAAAAGAATACTTTAAAAGCAGGATTATTGGCGTTAGTGGCAAGTACCACATTACTCACTGTTACAGTGCGTGCCGCGGATGAACAGTCTAAACACCATAACCAGCAAGAGTATCATCAGATGAAAGGTGAGCGTGGCGGGCATCATGATAAAATGCGTAAAATGTTCCGCGGTTTAGATTTATCTGATGAACAAAAAACTCAAGTCAAAGCCATATTGAGTTCGCATCGTGAAGAGATGGAGCTAAACCGTCCTTCGAAAGAGGAGCGTGCAGCGCAAAAAACACAGATGCTAGCATTTATCACTGCTGCTAATTTCAATGAGGCAGAGGTGAAGCAAGCATTAATGGCTAAGCAGGAAGCGCGTCAACAAAAAGCAGTCAATATGATGAAACTGCAAAACGAGGTTTATCAACTGCTGACACCTGAGCAGCAACAGAAATTTGAGCAACGTTTTGCCAAAAACAAACACCACAAAAGATGATTTACATATGATCGATATTAAACATGAGGGGGATCATCAGTTTTCCCCCTCAGTTTGATATAAACTTAAGATCTGGACTTCCCTTACTTTACTTGTAAACCGATCTTATGAATGACACTTCCCAATATGATTTTTGGGTGAAGCTTGCCAGCCGCGCAGCGGTTGCTACAGCCTTAACCCTAATCACCATAAAGTTAGCCGCATGGATGTATTCTGGCTCAGCCAGTATGCTGGCATCTTTAACAGACTCTTTTGCTGATGCTTTGGCGTCTATCGTTAACTTTATTGCCATCCGCTATGCGATAGTTCCCGCCGATCAAGATCATCGATACGGCCATGGTAAAGCTGAACCGTTAGCAGCACTTGCCCAATCTGCATTTATTCTAGGTTCTGCATTTTTACTGCTTTTCCATGGGGGGGAGCGACTCATCAACCCTATTGAAGTAAAGCATGCCACTCTCGGTGTGATTGTGTCGATTATCGCGATAGTGCTTACCTTCGCTCTAGTGATGCTGCAGAAAAGAGCCTTGGCAGCTACCTCAAGCACGATAGTCGAGGCTGATGCGTTGCATTATAAGTCGGATTTGTTCTTGAATGCTGCAGTGTTATTAGCATTGGTTTTATCACAATATGGCTGGTGGTGGGCCGATGGCTTATTTGCTGTGCTGATTGCACTTTTCATTGGCCAACAAGCGATTGGTTTAGCGTATAAGTCGGTACAGTCACTGTTAGACAGAGAGCTAGATGATGAAACTCGAGATAAAATCACCGAGATCGCGATCCTTGATCTTCAAGTTAGGGGCATCCATGATCTCAGAACAAGAGAGTCGGGTAAGACCATGTTTATTCAATTTCATTTGGAGTTAGATGGCTCGCTGAGCTTGGAACAGGCTCATACCATAGCCGTTGAAACGTCCATTCGGATCCGGCGAGAGTTTAACTATGCTGAGGTGATTATTCACCAAGATCCAGTGTAATTATTGATGGATGACAAGTAAAAACGCTGAGTGTTTTGTGCTGATGGTTATCTCTTGGTTCTTTGTTTGTTGTAAATAGGTAGTTAATATAATTGCTTACACATAGTTGTCGCAATTTGTATCTTTACTGTGCTAAATTCCTTCGCATTAAAACGATGTAAGGGAATCATCATGAAAAAATTATCAATTGTAGCGTTAGCTGTTTTAGGGTTGGCGGCTTCAAATATTGCTTCTGCAGAGACGGATCGCATTGGAGCATATGTGGGTGGTCAAATTGGCGCATTTTCCGCTGATGTTGAGGGCGACTCCGAATCAGGCCAAAGCTATGGTGCTTATGGTGGATACAACTTCAATGAGTGGTTCGGTCTAGAAGGCACTCTTTATATTACTAATAACTTCGTCGATGAAGATTTTGTTGATGTTTATGCAGCTTCATTTTCTGTTGCACCTAAGTTCACATGGGTTATCAACGATACATTTTCTTTATACGGTAAAGTGGGTGTAGCGTCTGTAGCGGTAATCATGGACGGTGTATTTCGTGATGTAGATTACACAGGCGTTGGTTTGACTGCGGGTGCCGGTGTTAACGCAGCGCTGACTAACAATCTCAATATCCGTTTAGGATACGATTATACCTCAGCAGATCTGGATTCAGATGATTTTGGTGCCAGTGATTTTGATATCGATTTGTCAAACGTGACCTTAGGTATGCATTACCAGTTCTAGTCAATGCTAGAGCGTATTAGAACGCAACACTGAAATATAAAAAGGATATCAAACGATATCCTTTTTTAGTGTCACACTCTGGTGCTGCTCTTTATTCCATCGCCAACTCTTTCAGTTTACGAGTTAAAGTATTACGGCCCCAGCCCAAACGTTTAGCAGCTTCTTGTTTATGGCCATTGGTGTGTTTTAGGGCTGTTTCTAGCAAGATCCGTTCAAAAGCGGGCTGCACTTCAGTGAGCAAGTTACTTTCACCCTCTGCTAAGCGCTGATCTATCCAACGTTTTAATGCAGCTTCCCAGTCGGCAGTGCCAGTGTGTTGGTCGTGAGATACTGCGGGTTCCTCTAGCAGTTCTGGAGGCAGATCTTGTGGCAAAATTTCTTGTCCAGACGCCATCACGGTTAACCAACGACAAGTGTTTTCTAGCTGACGAACATTACCAGGCCAAGGCAGTGTTGCCAGCTTATTGGCTGTTTCCTTCGTCAGAATTTTGGGCTCTACATCGATCTCTTTTGCTGCGATAACTAAAAAGTGACGTGCGAGCTGGGCAATGTCTTCTCGTCGTTGCGATAACGGCGGCAGATGCACTCTGATCACATTCAAACGATGAAACAAATCCTCTCTAAAGCCGCCTGCTTGCACGAGTTGTTCTAAATTTTGGTGCGTTGCAGCAATAATACGCACATCAACCTGTACGGGAGAGTGACCGCCTACGCGATAGAACTGACCATCGGCTAGCACTCGTAACAAACGAGTTTGTACATCCAAAGGCATGTCACCAATTTCATCTAAAAAGAGTGTGCCACCATTTGCTTGTTCAAATCGACCTTGGCGAACATTTCCAGCGCCAGTAAAGGCGCCTTTTTCATGGCCAAACAGCTCCGACTCGATTAAATCTTTAGGGATCGCCGCCATATTAATTGCAATGAAGGGCTTACCTTTTCGGGGACTGTGCTTGTGTAATGCACTGGCGACCAGCTCTTTACCGGTACCTGATTGACCATTAATCAGTACGCTAATCGATGAGCGTGATAATCGACCTATGGCTCTAAAAACTTCTTGCATTGCCGGCGCTTCACCAATTATTTCGGGAGTGGCAACAACGGGTTCTGCAGGTGCACTGCTATTACTTTGTTCGTTAGCGTGCGTAATCGCACGCTCAACGAGGGAGATGGCTTCATCAATATCAAACGGCTTAGGCAGGTACTCAAATGCGCCTGCTTGATAAGCACTGACTGCGCTATCAAGGTCGGAGTGGGCGGTCATAATGATAACGGGAATATGTGGATAATGGGTTTGTAGACGTTCTAGTAGCGTTAAGCCGTCGGTACCTGGCATGCGAATGTCAGACACAATCACTTTGGGCTGCGCTGTTTCAAGGGCATCCCACAATGACTCGGCAGCGGCAAAACTGGCACTGCTGAGCTTGGCGCCTTGTAATGATTTTTCAAGCACCCAGCGAATAGAACTATCATCATCGAGGACCCATACTTGTTCAGTCATGTTGTTGTTTTCCTCATTTAGCTATTGATGGGTAGAGTGATGGTGAACTCGGTGCGTCCAACAGAAGAGTCACATTCAATTCGGCCGCCGTGCAATCGGGCAAAGTTATGCGCAATCGATAATCCTAGGCCTGAACCTTGTTCACGGCCTGTGACCATGGGATAAAACAGCGTATCTATTAAGTCGGGGTTAATGCCTGGACCGTTATCGATTACTGATAGCATCAACACTAATTTATGTCGTTGTGTACCAATCGTTATTTGATGCTGAGTGCGCGTTTTTATGCGGATATTACCGCCGGTCATATCGAGTGCTTGCACCGCATTTTGCACAATATTGAGCACAACCTGTTGCAGTTGGTCTGGATCCATTTCAATATCAGGGATCGAAGGATCATAATCTTGCAACAAGGTAACATTGTCAGGCAGGGTTAAATTGACCAGTTGTAATACTTTATGTACCACTTCATGGATATTATAAAGACGGTGCTGTGTTGGCTTTTGTGGGCCTAATAACCGGTCTACTAACCCTCTTAAACGATCTGCTTGTTCAATAATCAAGTCGGTAAACTCTCTGAGTTCAGCCTCTTCAAGCTCTCGAGATAACAGCTGCGCAGCCCCTCTTAGTCCAGCTAACGGGTTTTTTATTTCATGTGCGAGGTTTCGCACTAGAAATTGAGCGGCTTGTTGCTGTGCATCTTGAGTTAATTGCTGGTGGATACGCCTTTGTTGATCGACCTGTCGTAGCTCTAATAAGGCCTGACCATGCTCTTGTTCTATCGGTGTTAGGGTGACATCGACAGTGTGTTGTTGACCATCGAGAGTGACCAGTGAAACGGTATTAACGGTCAGTCCTTGGTTATTTTTAATGGCTAATTGCAGCATAGGAAGATCAACGGCCAATGTTTGATAATGCTCAGGCAAACTCAGTTCAAGTAGCTTGTTATTGCTAACGCCCAAAAGCTGCTCAGTAGCAACATTAGTGTAAAGCAGTTCCAGCTCATCATTGATAACGAGCACTGCAGTCACTAAGTGATTGAGCAATAAACCTGTATCCATCTGCTACTCCGCCTTAATCAGTTGCACCATTTTGGGATTCTAACTTAGTTGCACCACTATGGTGCACCAAAGTGGTGCGGTCTGCAACTCGACTTCATCGGAGCAATAACATTAAGCTAAACCAGTTAAGTGAATGTATTTATTCGTGTTAACTAATTATTCGCGAGTGAGAGCAGACATTATCTTGCTCTATTCTGTATTGTCCGGTGAAGAAAAATTTTCCTTGGGAGAGTTGATGCAAGTAGTTTGCCGTCTTGTGTTAGTGCTTTGATAATAAAAGTATGTTCACCGCGGTCGACATTATTCACTTGGAACAAACCGCTTTGTTGAGCATCACTTTGTTGCTTACCGTCCATAAACAGCACTAATAGATGTGAAGGAGCAAGTTCAGGTTCAATCTGCAGTGCGATTGAAATATTACCTTCATTACTTCTTACCGTTTCTTCTTCGTTAGGAGAGGCGATACGCATGCGGTAATTAATCTTATCGCCAGTAGGAGATAAATGACTATTTGATGGACTGGGAGGCGGGGGAAGTTTTATTTGGTTCTCGGTGTTCTTGTTAAACTCAACGACTTCAGCATTTTTTACGGGCTGATCGGAAAAATGTATTTTACCGTCCTGATCTACCCATTTGTATACTGTCGCATGGATAAATGGGCTGACAAGCAGCATTAAAACCAAAAAACCTAGGCGCATAGTGAGTTCCTTTGTGGCACGTTTGCTCTCTCAGACTAGCGTCTTTTCAATAATAAATCATGAATTTTATTGATGATAATTATGCATTTGTCTAAGCAATCCAGGTTGTGAACCTAAGGTCGGTGCTTATATGCTAATGTAGGTGCTAACTGCACAGTGAGCAGATCCATATTTCCCCTTAATTGTGGCAATGTTGTTGGTCTAAGTATAATACCAATAGTAGAGCTCGATATGACGGATTGCAGCGAGTCGTTATAATGCTAATTTTTACAGTATAGTTTGAGGTGGATGATGGCTTTGAATAAAATTTTATTTCTGGTGTTGGTCAGCATGAGCAGTTTTTCAACTTTAGCGGCATCGCCTAGTTTTGACTGTAATAAGGCCAGTGGTGCAGTAGAGCATCTGATCTGCCAAGATGATGAGCTAGCATCATTAGATAGAACAATAGCGACAGTATATAAACAAGCTTTGAAAAACATCCCTACAGAAGAACAACCCAAAGCGATGCAAAGAGGCTGGATAAAAGGCCGTAATGACTGCTGGAAAGCACAAAATGTAAGTGTGCGTGAGTGTGTGGTGCAAAACTATCAAAGTCGGATTATAGAGTTACAAATCCAAGGTGGATTATTAGAGGTCCCTGCGAGTGTTCTGTTTGATTGTGAGGGTTTCCCACCAATTACTGCTGTTTTTTATACCCAGTTAGATCCAGTCACGGCTGTTTTTACCTTTGATGAGCAACAACTGCTGGCGACGAATGTACCCAGTGGCAGTGGTGCTAAATATCAAGGGGCAAACTTTGAGTTTTGGGAACATCATGGCGAAGCAAGCGTCCGTTATTTTGATAAGCACTCTATTTGTAAAATTCGCTAGCGCTGCAGAGGTGATATCTTGCGTTAAGCACCATAGCTCAATCGTTTTAGTTCATGAATTCAGTAAACATAAAGGCAGCCTATAGGCTGCCTTTTTTGTAATCGGTTAACTTAGTCTAAGAACTGCTAACTGTTGTCATATTGCTGTTCAATTTCACCCGCTTTAGCGCTATTGGCATGCTGGTTCAACTGTTTTGCGTAAGCGGCAATATTTGGGTATTTATCTGCCTCACCGCTGGCAACTAACATCTCAACGATAAACGACATCATAATATCTGCACCAGTGAGCTTATCAGCCACTAGGTAGCGCTTACCCTCTAAGGCCTGATTAACATAGCTAAGCACTTTTTCAGTTTCAACAGCGGCGTAACCTTCTAAAAAGTTAGTTTGGCAACCATCTTTGGCAACAAACATTCTGAGCAACAATGGCAGCATTGCCGAACTTTCCGCAAAATGTAGCCACTGGAGATACTCGACATAGTCTTTACTGCCTTTCTCTGGCGCTAGCTTTCCTGCCGCGTGAGCGTCAATAAGATATTCAGTGATCGCCCCTGATTCGGCAATAATCTGTTGGTTATATTCGATCACCGGTGACTTACCGAGTGGATGAATAGCCTTAAGCTCTGGCGGGGCTAAAAATGTTTGGCTATCTCGTTGGTAAGCTTTGATTTGGTAATCTAGTCCAAGCTCTTCTAGTAACCAGATAATACGTTTTGAGCGAGATTTGTTTAAATGGTGCAAGGTGATCATTGGCTGTCCTTTGCTATTGTTCGCCGTGGGTATGGCGACAACGGATAGAGTGAGAGAAAACGGGAAGCATTGATAGAAAGGGGCAAAGCCCCTTTATTTGAACAGCAATAGGCTATTTAAGCTGCTTGATTATCTCATCGGCAACCACTTCAGATGATGCTGGGTTTTGGCCCGTAATTAGGTGACCATCAACCGCTAAGTAGCTCGCCCAGTCATCGCCTTTACTGTAAAGGGCGCCGTGTTGGATCATCATATCTTCAACAAGGTAAGGCACGATATCGGTAAGCTGCACGGCAGCTTCTTCGGTGTTGGTAAAGCCAGTAACCTTCTTACCCGCAACCAATGGAGTACCATCAGCGGCTTTGACATTTTTCAGTGCGCCGGGAGCATGGCACACTAAGCCGACGGGCTTGCTTGCTTGATAGAAGGTTTCAATTAACGCGATTGAATTAGCGTCATTAGTCAGATCCCATAATGGTCCGTGGCCACCAGGGTAGAAAATGGCGTCGTAATCTTCAGCATTAATGTTGGCAAGCACTTGAGTCGTCGCTAGCAGCTTTTGTGCGTCACTATCTTGATTGAATCTATCAGTGGCTGCTGTTTGAAAGTCTGGCTGCTCGCTGGTTGGGTCAAGCGGTGGTTGACCGCCCGCTGGTGATGCTAGTGTGACGTTAAAACCGCTGTCTTTAAAGCGGTAATAAGGGCTGGCAAATTCTTCTAACCAAAAGCCTGTTTTTAAACCAGTATCGCCTAATTTATCGTGCGAGGTCAGTACCATTAATACGTTCATTTATAATCCTTTTTAATGTTTAATCGTTTTAGTTAAAAACGATATTCAAAAGTGTATTCGTTATAAGTTAGATAGCGCACTTTAGCGGGTATATTTAAAGCTTAAGTGCGCTTGCTCGACTAAAGGTTGCGCTCTAAAATTTTGCGACTCATTGCTAAATCTACATCTTGTTTTTCACCGAGCGCTGTCATGCCATGAGCTTCAAGCTGTGCCATGATTTTGTCGATACTGCTGGCATCTAAATCATAGTCGCTTAAGCGGGTTTTAATGCCCATTGCTTCGAAAAATTCACGTGTTTTAGCGATTGCAGCATCGATGATCTCATCGTTAGTACCTTGGGCTATGCCCCAAACGCGATCGGCATATTGCAGTAACTTCTCCTGCTTACCTTCACGGCGACAATCCAGCATACCGGGCAGCACGATAGCGATAGTGCGAGCGTGGTCGATGTCATATAAAGCGGTAAGTTCATGGCCAATCATATGTGTTGCCCAGTCATGGGGAACACCGCGACCGATCACGCCGCTTAAAGCCATTGTGGCAACCCACATGAGATTGGCTCTAACATCATAGTCTTTTGGTTCGCTGAGGGCTTTGGGTCCAAGCTCGATTAACGTTTGAAGTAGGCCTTCGGCAAATCGGTCTTGTACTGGAGCATTAACAGGGTAAGTTAAGTACTGCTCAGTGATGTGAATAAAGGCATCGACAACCCCATTGGCCACTTGGCGCTCTGGTAGAGTGAAGGTTTTACTTGGGTCTAAAACAGAAAACTTTGGATAAACATGGTCGCTCATGAAAGAGAGCTTAGCCTGATACTCTTTACGGGTAACAACGCTAGCACTATTCATTTCAGAACCTGTGGCTGGCAAGGTTAGCACTGTGCCAAATGGCAGTGCTTGAGTGACTTTTGCGCCCCAGCTCAAAAGAATATCCCATGGCTCACCTTCAAATAGGGCTGCAGCAGCGACAAACTTAGTACCATCAATAACAGAGCCGCCACCGACCGCCAATAGAAAATCAATATTTTGCTGCTTAACAACTTCAACGGCTTTCATTAATGTTTCGTAAGTTGGGTTTGCCTCAATACCGCCGAACTCAACAACATCACGCTGTCCAAGTGCTGCCTTTACTTCATCTAGCGTGCCAGTACTCTTGGCGCTATTGCCGCCAAACAATATTAATACTTTTGCATCTTTTGCGACTAAGTTATCCAGTTCGGCAATCTTGCCTTCGCCAAAGCTAATATGAGTTGGGTTGTAATAGTCAAAACTGTTCATATTCTTTCCTATCTATCGACAAGTATTATCGAATGAGTATGAGATATTTAGTAGACCAGTCGTCTATTAAATAGTTAAAAAAATACCCGCGCTAATCATAGGCGGGTGAGATAAAACTGTTGGCTATTTCAGCGGAGATATAGGCTGTGCCAACAGGGCTTTGGTTACTTGCAATACGCGTTCAATCACATTTGGATCACGTGATAATTTACTTTTTAAACTCGCGCCTAACCAAAGCTGGTATAAGGTTTCTGCCGTAATTTGGGCGTGCATCGCTGGAAGTGAACCGTCGTTGATCCCAGCTTCGATACAGTGGGCAAGACGCGTAATAACGCCTGATGAGCCTTTATCAAGCGCTAGGCGCATCGACTCAGAAAGATCTGCAACTTCGGCACTGAGCTTAACTACTAAGCATTTTTGGTCAATGCTGCAATTACTCTGAGTTGCCTGCCAGCGCAGCCAGTAGCTCATGAGTCGCTCAAGACCTGAACCATTTTTGGCGTCAAATAGTTCATCAATACTGTGTAAGTATCCCTTGAAGTAACTGTTAATGATCTCTTCACCAAACAGCTCCTTAGATTTGAAGTAATGGTAAAAAGAGCCTTTGGGAACATCGGCAAATTTTAGGATCTGCGACAAGCCCACATTCGAGAAGCCTTTACTCGAAATTAAGCTATAACCAGAGTCAATAATATGCTGACGTGTTTGTTGGGATTCAATTTTCATAGGCCGTATCTTAAACTCAATTAGACCGGTCGTCTAGTTAATATTTGCGATGGGTCAGTTTAAGTACATTATACTTAATTTAATCTAGATTTATTTTTCATTAAACATATGAAATTATGAGTATTATAAAGGCAGGGTGCTTCGTGAGAAATTCTGCTTTAGCACCACCGTTGATTCAATGCCCGCAATACAATTTAAGCTACCTAATGACTTTTTAACGAAGCTTTCGTAGCTAAGTAAATCACTGGCAACAATTTTTAAAACATAATCATGCGCCCCGGTGACAACAGAACATTCCATCACTTGCTCCAGACTTTGCATCGCCGTTTCGAAGCGCTCAGCATGATGATCTGAATTTTCTGTGAGGCGCACAAAGGCATAGACCACCACATTGAGCCCGACCTCTTTAGGTTCTATTTGTGCCGCATAGCCGCTTATAACTCCCGTCTGTTCGAGCTTTCTGACTCGGCGAAGGCAGGGGGTATCAGACATGTTTAACCTTGTAGCCAACTCTGAAATGGCAATACGGCCCTGTTGCTGCAAAATAGCGAGAATATTGCGATCTTTACTGTCCAAAGAGAACTCCGAATTTAGTTTTATAGTTTATTTCAATCGAATGTAGTCAATTTATAGTGGAATCCGATCTGAAATGGAAGTTATAGAAGGGAAAATGACGATTTTACCCCTAGAGATCCTGATAGGCTAATTCAACATAATAATAACAATAACAGGAACCGCTAGATGACATTGAATACTCGGGCTTTTGACCACTGGATCCGTACCCGTTTTGTGGAGCTCAATACCCAATTAGAGCTGTTATATGCAACGCAAGTTGATCGTGCCAATGTCGAAGGTATTGGTGAGTCACTTAAAATAGCGTTAGAAGCTGAAGGCCGAGAGATGATCGCGGCATTATTGGCGGAGGGAAATACCGACGAAGGCTTTGATCACGCGTTCGGCTTACTGGGGAATGTAGGCTTGTACATGGCTGCTTGTCGCCGTCATGAGATAACCGAGCCCTCTCGTGAGCAGGTATCACCATTAACAGAAGCCTCTGCTTTAGCGATGCATATCGGCGCTTCTATTGGTGTTACTCCAAGGTTTGCCACCGCGCACTTAACCACACATAACAGCGCTGATAACGGCCTATACAAACGGTTTACTAACCTGCCCGCTGAAAAGCTGTTTGTTGATTATAATACCAAAGGTATTCTTGCCTATAAGCGTGCAGCAGACGCATTATTAAAAATACAACCTCTAGGCATTTCTCATCCCATTGCCGCCGATTTACTGGTTGTCGCCAAGCAAGCGCTCGTAGATGTAAAAGAGTCGAATAAGCAACTCTTTAACAAGCTCGATACTAATGACTTCTTCTATTGCGTGAGGCCGTACTACAAACCCTATCGTGTTGGAAGCCAAGTTTACCGCGGTGCAAATGCCGGTGATTTTGCCGGTATCAATGTCATTGATATGCTTTTAGGGTTGTGCGCTGCCAACGAAGCTGGATATTCACAAATGTTGGTTGATAAGTTTCTGTATATGATGCCAGAAGATCAACGCATTTTGCGTGACTGTATGCGTCGCTCTAGCTTTATGGACGAGCTGTTAGCGCTGCAGCATTTGCACCATGAAGCCTGGTTTAAAGAAAACGTAAGGCTGTTTCTAGAGGTGTGTAGATTGCACGGCGAAACAGCGATTCAGCATCACAATGAATTAGTAAATAAGTATATTGCTATCCCTTCTCAAACGATGGAGCAGCAACATATGGATAAAGTTACCGCGAGTGGCCCGCCATTACCAGTGTTGCTTAATGCGCTGGAAAAACTACGAGATAGGCGGTCTGCGGCATGCCGCAGTGATATAAAAACGCGATATGACGATATTAAATCGCTCACTGCAAGCTTAGAGGCTCGTTGATATGGGGGATTTTAACCATGACTATAAAAAAGATTTTATGCTCGCGCCTGGAAGTTACTTATTGAACCATTCTGTTGGCAGACCGCTTCAAACGGCTGAGGCTGATTTTAAGCAACAGTTTTTCACACCATGGCAAGAGTCTGGTATTGAGCCTTGGAGAGATTGGCTTGGCATTATTGAGCGATTTACCGATGGTTTATCGAGAATGTTTAATGCCCCCGCGAGCGAGTTCTGTCCGCAAGTTAATCTATCGAGCGCATTGACCAAATTGGTGATGTCCGTTGATTCATTGCAACGTGATGATACCGTGATCTTAATGAGTGAGATTGATTTCCCCAGCATGGGTTTTGCACTCAAAAAAGCGCTGCCAAAAAACTGCGAACTGCGATTTATCCCTAAAGCGCTGGATATTACCGATGCTAATGTATGGGATGCTCACTTAACGACAGATATTGATATGGTGTTTGTGAGTCATGCTTACTCTAATACTGGGCAGCTATCGCCAGTCGATGACATTGTTGCGGCAGCAAAATCGAGAGGTGTACTCACACTGATTGATATCGCTCAGTCAGCGGGTGTGGTGCCGGTAGATTTAGGGGCTCTGCAGGCTGACTTTATGATTGGCTCCAGTGTTAAATGGTTATGTGGTGGCCCTGGAGCGGCTTACCTTTGGGTTAACCGTCAGCATATTGCAGATTGTCAGCCTAAGGACGTAGGTTGGTTTAGTCATGAAAATCCGTTTGAATTCGATATTCATGATTTTAGATACCATAAAAGCGCGCTTAAGTTTTGGGGCGGGACACCGTCTGTAGCGCCTTATGCGATAGCGGCTCATAGCATTGATTATTTTTGTCAATTGGGTTCAGAAAAGCTACGCCAGCATAATCAGCATTTGATTGAGCTGGTGGCCAATGAGCTTGGCAGTGAACTGGTCTCTCCCCGAGAACAAGATAAACGCAGTGGAACCATGATCCTAAATTTCGGTCATCGGCAGCAACAGATATTATCTGCGCTAAAAAGTGCCAACATCAGTGTTGATGCACGAAGCCAAGGGATACGAGTGTCGCCGCACATATACAATGATGAAGCTGATATGTGGCGCCTATTAGAACTTGTTGGCACGACAGGGTGGTAACCAATAATATTGCTCTTTAGCCGTTGGATAAAGAGCAAATAGGGACACTTTTAAATTAGTGCTTAACAGCATGAAGATACGTTTTTCGATAATCAAATTGTTGATTCAGGCGGGTAATTTCACCTAGGCTCATATTGGCAGCAATGGTGTTTCCTTTACTGTCAGACACATATTTTTGAGCTGTTCTTTTGACAAAATCGACCACATAGACATTATTATTCTCAAGTGCCGTTGCGGCTTCTAACGCCGCGCTTTTAGAGCAATCATTACATAGTGCTACAGAGTTCATTCCTGCGAAGCTTGCTGCAGAGAAGAGTAATGTTGCCATCATTAGTGGGGCGGTAAGGGTAATTTTCATTATTTTCTCCAGAATAAATAAATGTGACTCAGGTCACATTTTTATCATCTTGACTAATTAATGTCCATCTTTTTATTAGCATATTGTTAACATAATTAGTTGTTTAATAAGTACTTATTTAAGCTGATACTAATATTTGTTGTCTTGTTCTTATTGAGTAGTCGCCGACAAATTCAATTAATTATTCTAGGTTGCCTATTTAACATTATTGATTGATAGTTAAAGCCATTCATTTTTACAAGGTGAGTTTAATGAAGATATTCATACTGTTATTGGGATTGTGCAGTGTTAGTGCCTTTTCAGTTGAATGGCAGACAAAGCAGATTGATGCAAGTTTATCTTTTCGTGGTAGCGCAGCTGCTGATGGCATAGTGTGGGTGAGTGGCTCTAACAATAGTGTCTTTTTGTCTAAGGATGCAGGTAAAACTTGGCTCGATGTTTCTGTTACAGAGCAACCGTTAACCGATTTTCGTGATATTGAAGTTTTCGACGCTAACACTGCCATTGTGATGGGGGCTGGTGAGGGCGAGTTATCTACACTCTATATTACTGAAGATCAGGGGGCTTCTTGGAAACTGTTGCTCGAAAATAAACATGAAACGGGTTTTTTTGATTCTATTGCTTTTTGGGATAGAAACAACGGATTGCTGTTAGGGGATCCTGTTGATGGTTGCTTTGTTATCTTACGCACTCAAGATGGTGGTAAAAGTTGGCAACGGATTGCTCGAGCTCATCTTCCTAAACTGCTCGACCGTGAAGTGGCCTTTGCCGCGAGTGGTAATACCCTCATGGTCGGCAAAGCGGGTCAAGCATGGTTCACCACTGGCGGCCATAGTAGCTCTATTTATACCTCGCAAGACTCCGGTGATTACTGGCAAAGAACGCATATTCCACTCTATGACGATACACAAACTGCCGGCGGTTATGGCGTGGCGATGAATACTCTTGGCGATGTTTTTGTTGTCGGCGGTGATTACCAACAGCGTGATAAGCACGATGCTAATATGGTGTATCTAAAAGGCAAAGTCTGGCATAAAACGCGTAAGGCGACTGCCGGACTGAGAACCGCGATGGTTTGTCATCAAGCCATGTGTATAGCGACGGGTAAGTTGGCTACAGATATCTCATTTGACCATGGCTTTAGTTGGCAGCCGTTGTCGATTCAAGGTCAGACACAAGGTTATTACACCTTGGCGATTGATGGTGATACGGTGGTCGCAGCTGGTCATAATGGCAGGGTGGCTGTCTATGTTGTGCCACAGGCAGACTAGGTTTTTAGCGCGGAAAGATCTCAATACAATAAATTTAAACCCAAGTGATTTTCTTGGGCTAGGCAAGCACTAGGAACATAATTAAAGCCCCTATACAGCCACCGCACAGCGTCGCGATAGCGAGCGTTAAGGTCTGAGTCTGTAAAGAGACTTGTTGCATCTGCTGATGGCTAGGCGCTGGGATGACAAGTAACGTCTTTTGCTTAATCTCAAAGACTGCACACAACCCTAGTAAGGTATCATTTGATGCGCTGCCGTCTTTTTCAACTCGCTGCACAGTGCGTAAACTGATGTCACAGGCATCTGCTAAATGCTGTTGTGTCCAGCCTCTTGATAGCCGCAGTCCTTTTACGGTCGTAGCACTAATATCCATGTTCTACTCCGCATATTTGAAGATTTGAATGTGCATCAGTTTAACCTATAAACTGGAATACAAGCCAAGCAGAAACACCACCAAATATAATGCCTGCTAAAAAGAACATAAGCACTCTTTTGAGCGCATCTTTGGTGTTCATATTTAGGTAGGCTTTAGTTTCTGTCGCGACATGCTCGCCATTTTTATAAAGTGTGCAGACTACCGCCGCAGTAAGCAGGTTGCTTACTTGGAATGTCACTTCATAATTATTTCCTAAGTAACAAAATTCATGAGCGCTTTTCATCCCAAAATTACGCTTTTCAACGACTACTTCACCATTGATATAAATGGTCTCTAGACCTGAAAAACCCGAGCCGTGGGCGGTAACTCGGACCTCTTTATCATTAAAACAATACCAATATCCGTTTGTAATCGAGACCTTATCCATTGCGGTATCCAGTTTATGTGGTGGAATTAAGCTTTCCATATCGTGCTCCTTGCTATGTCGATAGTTGAATTTGACTGCAGCAAGTTGAGCATAGAATTGAACTTGAGACGACGTCATCGATATGACAGTCATAAAGTCGGCATATGACATAATAGTTGTCATGTGCCTAAGCTATTGAAATTATACCGTTTAAATTGCACCCAATGACCTTCTGAAAATAGAGAGTAAAGGAGAGTTGTACTCCAATTTTATTAGGCGGTTAATCTACAGCTTTATGTTTATAGCGTTTACCATTGATCCGTTCAATAATTTGAGTGGCATTTAGGTCGTGAATCACATTGATGAGTGTGGCAGGTGCATCGGTTACTGTGCCGATAATGACTAAAATAGGGATAACTTCTATCGGTAGACCGAGAGTGGTGACGATAAAAATTTCACCCAAAAAGGCTCCGCCAGGCACGCCACTAATAATAAATGCTGACAACACTGAAATAAGTACGGTGAGCGCAAAAACATCTGCAGTGAAATCCAAACCCAATATTGAATAGATAAATACAATCTTTAGCGCGGTGGTCATCGAGGCACCGCCTTTATTGAGATTGACCAACAAAGGCAGACAAATATCTGCTATCTCCTCTTTTATGCCCATCTTATTGGCGGCTCGGATATTAACGGGTAACGTGGCCAGAGAGGAGGTGGTACCTAATGCGGTAACTGACGGTGCAACCGCATTTTTCCAAAATTGAGTAACGCCTTTTGTCCCGCCACCTAACCAAGCGTAAAGAGTTGAGCCGATGATGAAATAGATAATTGCCGCAACAAAGAATAGCCCAATAGCGCGAGCAAAAGTGCTCAACAGTTCGGTGTCTTGACTGGCCATGGTTGAAGCAAAGTAGGCGCCTAGTCCTATTGGGGCAGCTACCATCAAAATGGATACTATCTTCATGATAACGGTATTGAGACTATCAAGGATATCTGAGACTTTCTCACCATCTTTTCCTGATTGACCAATAGCGATCCCGGCGATGACCGACATGATGATCAATGCCAAGATATTGGATTTAGACAGCAAACCAACAAAATCATTGGTAGTGAGCAAGCCAACGAAATCCATTGTGCCCGCCCCCGCTTCAACATGTTGATGCAGATCGAGTAAAACACCTTGCGCAGGATCGAAGGCCAGAGCCAAGCCTACAATCGATACGGCGGGGATAATCGCCATTACAATTGACACCAAGAAGAGGGTAATAAGAATGGCACCGAGTTTTTTTAAGTCAGTCATTCGTGCAATGGAAGAGGTCACACTAATAGCAACGAGTGGCACAATAATCATGAATAGCAGATTAAGAAAAATCTGCCCAATAGGCTTTAATTCAAGTGCAAAATCAGGCAGTACAATACCGATAACGCCACCAATAAGTAGTGCTGACAGTAAAACAATTGAAGAACGATAGGGCTCAAGTTTTTGCCACATAAATGAAGGTCCACTTATTATTGGTTGTCAGAACACTGACTTTCGATGGGGTATCCCATTAAGCTATCTAGCCATCGATGGGGTGTCAACCTAACAAGCGGTAGAAGAAAAGGGAAAGGCCTGCAGCAAGCAGACCTTTAAATATTGAATCGTCGCTAATTAACGTCCTCTGCGACCTTCTCGCGCCATGCCGTGTTGCCTTGCGTTGCGTGAGCGGTTCAATCCTTCTCGGTCAATGTTGCGGTTATTCATCTGTCGATTCATATTGTTGGGGCGACTCATATCAGTATTAGGCCTAGATGGCATAGTGACAGGCTTGCTGATATCACGATTACTTAGCCCAGTTTCAACTCTCTGTTTAGTTGCGGGCGCAGGTGTCCAATTGCCTTTATTGCGGTTTTGCCACTCACCATTATTATCTCGTGCAATATTGCCATTTTTATCGGCAAAGACGTTATTGTCACGGCTCTTGTTGTGAGTCGCTTGTCTAAGATTGTTGTTTATTTTCTTTGAGTCAGCATTACGTACGCGGTTCTCTGGACGGTTATAGAGATTATTTTTCCCCACGCGGTTACCTGAAATATTGTTGTTTTTGGTAACCTTGTTGGAGATATTGGTTCTATTACCGATACTGACACTGTTACCGATATTAATATCACCGGTATTTATCACGACAGGGCGACGGTAACCTCCACCGTAATAACCGCCACAGCATCGGCCTGGATGATAGTTATTACCCCAGCCAGCATTCCAGCCAACCCCCACGCTAAAGAAACCATTGCTCCAACTCACACCGACGTTCCAGCCTGTCCAAGGGTTATAACCAACATGTAATCCCCAAGTCGGTGGTCTTGGATAATAGTAACGGCCCCAGTAGGGTGGGTAGTACCAGCCTGTGCCATATACAGGTACACCATAATAGGGGTAGGACCACATATAGCCTGGAGTGTAACCCACATAGACAACCTCGGGTGTAGAGTCATAAATCTCGACATAAGTGGTGTTATACACAGGTGAGCTTGGGGGGATTTTTGCAATCTCGTCTGTCGGGATGTTATCTGCGACTGTCCATGGGCCTTTAGCCGCTGAAGCGACAAACCAAACGGCATTATCTACTGCGTAGTACTGACCGTTTATTTTCAATACCTGAGTGGAGGTGTTAACGGCATAAGCGACCTTAGTACCTGGGATTGCATCAAACTTAGGCTCACCATCGTATTCAACAGTTAGCTTTGTTTCACTGCGCTTAATCGCAGCAGTTTGTGGTATTTGCGCATCGAGCATCGCTTGGTCTGCTTCTGTGGTGCCTGCAACAGAAACACGTAGGCCTCCAATATCGGACTCAGGTGGGATATCATTAAAACTCGTCGGCAGCTTATCGGCGCGAACAAACTCCCAAGGTCCAGCTTCCTTCTTGGCTTTAAACCAGCGCCCTGACAGCAATAAATACATATCACCTGAAGAAACCTCTCTAATCCATGCGGTCTCTGTGTTGCTGACGTACAGCAGCTTGCCTTCGGTCAGGCTTTTCCATCTGGGCTTACCCTCTGTTGCGACCAATTCGGTGGCGGTGTTTACGGCGATGACGGCGGGTGCTGAGGCACTTTTTGCTGGAGTGGCATCTTCAGGTTTAGGAAGCATTTTAACGAGGTCTTCAGGCGGATATTCGGTTGTTTGCCAAGGGCCCATGGGGTTGTCTGCGGTGTACCAGAACGTACCGCTGCTGAGGTATAACTTTTTAGTCTGTTGGTTACGTGCAACCGCAAATGGCGTGTTTAATGCTCGCTCATAAGGGCTGCCTTCTATTTCCCTAAATTGCGGCGCGCCGTCGAAAGACAGCAGTACACTGAGTTGCTGACGGAAAATAATGTTGGGGGCATCGTTCTTAATGTTCTCTAAGCTTTGTTTCTCTTGTTTAGCATTGGCGAGACTGGCAGAAAGGCGCTCCATTGAGATATTAAAACTACTGCTGCCTAGGGCTTTTTCTACCACTTCGGTAAAGCGCTGCTCGTCTGCTTCAGTCGACTCTGGCCAGCGAACCTGAGTGACTTTAACGTCTCTAACGGTAGCGTTATCGGTATTGGTATCGATGCGTGCACTAAACCAAAAAGCGCCAAAAACGGGCTCGTCTCTATCGATGAGTTCGAGAGACATTGCCGCACGCCCTTGCAGAATATTACCGTTAAGTGATTCAGGCTGTGGCTGATATACCACTATGGTGCCCTCTTTTTCGGTTACCTCTTGTGGCCACTCAATCGCGTTAGCATTGGCTAGACCCAATAGCATCATCATGATTACGGCGAGGGTTGAGCGAAAACATGCAAAAATTTTAGCTGACATAGCAGTCCCTTCTGTTTTGATCGAGTGGTGAATATCAAGCTAACATGCTGGCTATTGTAATGGTTAAACTTTATTCAGAATAACTATAGTTGTTCATTATGATACTCGCATTATGGACAAAAATATTATTGATTTATAAGCACAAAAAAGCCCTAAACGTTTCCGCTTAGGGCTTTCTAAATGGCGCTTTAACTACGCCATTAACTCAGTTTTTAAGTTTACAAGCTGTAATAAAGCTCGAACTCTACAGGGTGAGTCGTTTGGTTAACACGTTCAACATCAGCAGTCTTAAGCTTGATGTATGAATCGATGAAATCATTGCTAAATACTTCGCCACGAGTTAGGAACTCACGGTCAGCGTCTAGACACTCAAGTGCATTTTCCAGTGAAGTGGCAACTGTTGGGATTTCAGCCGCTTCTTCTGGTGGTAAGTCATATAGATCTTTATCCATTGCTTCGCCTGGATGGATCTTATTTTGGATCCCGTCAAGACCAGCCATTAGCATTGCAGAGAATGCTAAATATGGGTTAGCCATTGGGTCACCAAAACGTAATTCAATACGACGACCTTTAGCACTTGGTACTACAGGGATACGGATAGAAGCACTACGGTTGGCTGCTGAGTAAGCAAGCATTACTGGCGCTTCAAAGTGTGGAATAAGACGCTTGTATGAGTTCGTTGCTGGGTTTGCAAATGCATTAATTGCGCGAGCATGTTTGATGATGCCGCCGATGTAGAACAATGCTGTTTCGCTTAGGCCTGCATACTTGTCGCCAGCAAAAATGTTCACGCCATCTTTTGCTAGAGATTGATGCACGTGCATGCCGCTACCGTTATCACCAACGATTGGCTTAGGCATAAAGGTTGCTGTTTTGTTGTAGGCGTCAGCCACGTTATGGACAACATATTTAAGCACCTGAACTTCATCCGCTTTAAGCGTAAGCGTATTAAAGCGAGTGGCGATTTCGTTTTGACCAGCAGTGGCGACTTCGTGATGATGTGCTTCAACAACTTGGCCCATCTCTTCAAGTACAAGACACATTGCTGAACGTATGTCTTGTGAAGAATCAACTGGCCCTACTGGGAAATAACCGCCTTTAACGCCTGGACGGTGACCTTTGTTGCCGCCTTCGTAGCTGGTACCTGAGTTCCAAGCGGCTTCTACAGCGTCAACTTTGTAAAAACAACCTGACATGTCAGCGCCATATCTAACGTCATCGAATAGGAAGAACTCTGGCTCAGGACCAATCAATACTGTATCGGCGATACCAGTAGAGCGTAAGTAGTCTTCTGCTTTCTTAGCAATTGAGCGTGGGTCACGGTTGTAACCTGTCATTGTGCCTGGGTTTAGAATATCGCAACGAATGTTTGCGGTTGTTTCAGCAGTGAACGGGTCAAGTACGAAACTTGCAGCATCAGGCATGAGCACCATGTCTGATTCGTTAATGCCTTTCCAACCTGAAATTGAAGAGCCGTCAAACATCTTACCGTCTTCGAAAAAGTCTTCATCAACCTGGTGGCTTGGGATCGAAACGTGATGCTCTTTACCTATGGTATCGGTAAAACGTAGATCAACAAACTTAACTTCTAATTCTTGTAGTTGTTGTAAAACTGATTCTGCTGACATTCTAAAGTCTCCGAGTAGGGTAAAGGGTTATCCCTTGTTTTTTATCTTAATGCTTAACGCAATATGCGATTCTGCTATCTGTAAAGCGAGAGTCGTGCCAATCATGTAACATTATGATTTATATGAATTCTAAATCATACTAAAAATATAAAGCTAGCTTTAATGCACTATTTTGGTGCGGCCAGTGGATCAAAGTGGTGCACGCGCCATCATTGTGCAGCTAGACTGTTTTCATATTGACTAGCCGTTGGCTAATGGTTAAAAGCAAGACAACAGAATAGCCAAGAATAAGACTTTTTTATAGGGGACAAGTCAAAGAAAAATCAACCAAATGTAGATAAGTGTTATTCAGATAAAAGACAGTTTCATGCCGCTCGCAGGCGTATCTGGTTAAACAGACTAAACTAGGAAGTCGACTAAAGGGGTCGTAAACAGGATGTTTAACAAAATTTATCACTTAAAAGGACGCTAAATGCCTCAAAGAGGTATTTAAAAGGAACGGGAATATAAATAATCCTATCAAAGATAATGATGGAAAGTGTATGTAAAGCGGACGTTATGACGGGAAAAAGCAACACGCATAAGTTATTTCTAACGATTGGTTAAAAATAATCCTGTGAGATACTCGCCACCTAGAGTAGAATGTCACGCTTTTTATAGCAACAACTATAATCGTTTGGTTTTAGTGGTTGTCAGTACCCCCCCCCCTATATATTTATACCGATGGTAAGAGGTTTAGCCGTGTTAGAGAATTTACGTAACATCGCCATTATTGCACACGTTGACCATGGTAAGACTACCTTGGTTGATAAGCTGCTGGCGCAGTCAGGAACCCTTGAGACTCGAGGAGAAGCCACTGAGCGGGTGATGGATTCAAATGATCTTGAAAAAGAACGTGGTATCACGATTCTGGCCAAGAACACTGCCATCAAGTGGAACGATTACCGTATCAACATCGTTGATACCCCTGGTCACGCCGATTTCGGTGGTGAGGTTGAGCGTGTTCTATCTATGGTTGACTCAGTATTACTACTAGTTGACGCAGTTGATGGTCCAATGCCACAAACTCGTTTCGTGACTAAGAAAGCATTTGCTCAAGGTCTTAAGCCAATCGTTGTTATCAACAAGATTGACCGTCCTGGCGCACGTCCTGATTGGGTTATCGACCAAGTATTTGACTTGTTCGACAACCTAGGCGCAACCGATGAGCAACTAGATTTTCCAATCGTTTATGCTTCTGCACTAAACGGTTTCGCTTCTCTTGATCCAGAAGTCTCAGATGGTGACATGACTCCTCTATTTGAAACTATCGTTGAGAAAGTTTCATCTCCTGACGCTGATGCTGAAGGTGATTTCCAGATGCAGATCTCTCAAATCGATTACAACTCATACGTGGGTGTTATCGGTATTGGTCGTATCAAGCGTGGTAGCGTTAAGACTAACCAACAGGTCACTATTATTGGTGCTGATGGTAAGAAACGTAACGGTAAGATGGGCCAAGTATTAGGCTACATGGGCCTAGAACGTAACGAAGTCGAGATTGCTAACGCTGGTGATATCGTTGCAATTACGGGTCTTGGTCAGTTGCTAATTTCTGACACTGTTTGTGCAACTAACAACGTAGAAGCATTACCAGCTTTGTCTGTTGATGAACCAACACTAACAATGACCTTCCAGGTCAACACCTCTCCATTCGCTGGTAAAGAAGGTAAGTACGTAACTTCACGTAACATCCTTGAGCGTCTGCAGCAGGAACTTGTTCATAACGTAGCACTACGTGTTGAAGAAACTGAAAGCCCAGATCGTTTCCGCGTATCGGGTCGTGGTGAACTTCACCTTTCAATTTTGATTGAAAACATGCGTCGTGAAGGTTACGAGCTAGCTGTTTCTCGTCCAGAAGTTATCGTTAAAGAGATTGATGGCGAGATGTGTGAGCCATTCGAAAACTTGACTGTTGACGTTGAAGAGCAACATCAAGGTGCTGTTATCGAGAAGCTTGGTATCCGTAAGGGTGACATGAAAGACATGCAGATGGATGGTAAGGGTCGTGTACGTATCGATTTTGTTATCCCTAGCCGTGGTCTAATTGGTTTCCAAACTGACTTTATGACAGCCACTTCAGGTTCTGGTCTTATTTACCATTCATTCGACCATTACGGTCCTGTGAAAGGTGGTGATATTGGTCAACGCGCCCGTGGCGTATTGGTCTCTAACGCAACTGGTAAAGCACTGACATTCGCATTGTTTAACCTTCAAGCTCGTGGTCGTCTGTTTATTACTCACGCTGCTGAAGTTTATGAAGGTCAAGTTGTTGGTCTTCACGCTCGTGCAAACGATTTGACTGTTAACTGTTTGAAAGGTAAGCAGCTAACTAACATGCGTGCATCGGGTACCGATGAAGCACAAGTACTGACTCCGCATATCGACATGACACTTGAGCAAGCGCTTGAGTTCATCGATGATGATGAGCTAGTTGAAGTAACACCGCTGAACATTCGTGTTCGTAAGCGTTACTTGAGCGAAAACGATCGTAAGCGTCATAACCGCAAGTAATCGTTTCGTTTAGCTTCAGTCCTTAAAAGGATTGAGCGCTAAGAAGAAGCCCTGAACATGAAAATGTTTGGGGCTTTTTTATACATGGATGTATTTATCCCCGAAGTACAGGATGTACAAGGAGGGGATTTATGTCTGGCCATAAATGTTCCATTCATTTATTGGCATTTCCTCCTTCCCTGGAGGTCAGAACATTTATGCCAGCATCCATGGATGGAAAGTGCTGGTATTTATACATGGCCATAAATGTTCCATTCATTTATTGGCATTCCCTCCTTGACCCACAGGGATGTGAGGAATGCCTAAGTGATATAGGGAATATCATAGGCCTTGGCTGTCAGATGTATTTATCCTCGAAGTACAGGATGTACTAAGAGGGGGTTATGTCTTGCTAACTATTGATTAACTACAGCGGTCCATTGGGTAATTGATCTATACGTAGCCTCAACTACTAAACCCATTTAGTAGTAACTTGCAGCAGCACCGGCCATGATCACGACAAATATCGCAAGCATGCGGATAGTTTTGTTATATTGCACTTCAGGTAATTGATACTTCAACAACCTTTGTCTGGCAACATATACGTGTATTACGGCCAAGCCGAGCAAGCAAGGTGTAATAGTGAGTGCGCCGTTTATCGCGGAGTGCACTGCTAGTGCACATAAAGCGAATGCTGCAGAAAACCAAACACAGGCAAGAACTGTACTTTCATTCGTTTTAACTGTCATAGAACGCCTTTGGATGTTGGTAGAAAATAAGCTTGAATCAGTTATCAGGCTAGTGGTTTGCTCTGAGCTAGTCTACGCCATAACCATTCCAATGGCCCTTGCTTGAAATACTTAAGGTAGACAGTTGCGAGCATGATTTGAAAAATAGAGAAACCAAGCGCAATCAACATATAGCCTGGCCTGTCGAGTGTGTTCACTAGTGTTGGCGCAAAATAGCGAAACACTAGTACTCCACAAATTGACTGCAGGATGTATAGGCTTAATGATAATTGGCCTACCTTCTGTAATGGCGCCAATACAGTGGAACGGTTTTGACATATTTTAACCAGTATATGAATGTAAATCAGCGCCATAGGTATTGCGCTGACGATAACGGCAACACCTGATAGGGTATTTAATATAGGATCTGTTGAAAGAGTCAGTAAGCTATCGAAAACCGATAATAGTACCGTCGCCACTGCCAGCTGGATAAGTTGGTTTTTGTTAAAGCCGTGCTCAAAAATGCCTTTACGGTAAAGCGCTATGCCAAGCAGCATTAAGCCTGCTGATAACCACATAAGAGTTAATGGGATAACAAATAGCATCGTTGCAAATATCGTCAATTGCATCGTCAGCTGTTCTGCATACGATCCAAACCATATTAGGGACTCCTCTTCAAATAGCGCAGATCCACGTATAAATTTTTCCTCGGGAGATAATAAGCTCATCAGGGTGAGGAGCAGCACAGGGGCAGCGATAAACAAAAGTGATTTTTTTAGCAGTTTATTGTGATCAAGTTTAAGGTAACAAAGTGCCACAAACCCACTGAGTGCATAGGTAAAAAGTACGTCACCAGACCAGATGAAAATAGCGTGTATCACCCCGAAAATCACAAGCCACTTCAACCTGGATTTCACTAATTGATAAGCATCTCTATTTTGTGCTGACAATCTGTCGAACTGAATCGCCAATCCCACCCCAAATAGCATTGAAAACAAACTAATGAAGCGGCCTTCAATAAAAAAATTGCTGAACAACTCCACTAAAATGTCATGCAATGGGTTGGATTCATGGCTGGCGTAGCCTGAAATAGCATTGCCAAAAAAGTAGATATTGATGAACAAAATGCCCAATACAGCTAAGCCACGAATAACATCGATATTAGCGTTACGATCAAAATCTGTCGGGTTCTGCGATGGGTTATTTATTATCACGGTTAACGGTTCCATGTTTTTTGCTTGCACTCCAAGTGCAATAATAGGCTAGACAATATTATACCAGTTCCATTAAATATGTGATCAATTCAGAGCTGTCTCAGGGCTTTCAATTCTAGGCGCATTGTTGAAGAAATGGTTATTCCCTTTTGAGACTTGCAACGCAGTAATGGAAGTCCTGAGAAGCTCACGTAGTGCGGGTTTAAAATCACTTTATGCTGCGTATGTGGTTTTCGATATAGAATAACTATTAGCTACAATCGACTTACTTGCCTACAGTGATTTTAATTCCCGCTGAATGACCAACTATTTAATGGAATTGGTATTAGCATTAAGCCGCTGGCGAAATCACGACATCTACAATCGATTACCTTTCATGTGGTTTGGGTATAAATCTGATTAAAATAAAACGTTAGCCAAAAAAAAAGCAATCCATATGGATTGCCGAATAATATGTTCAATTTACAGTGCGCTAGCGTTGAAACTGAATTTTTGTGCCAAACCTAACTAGGAATGCGCAGTAGGGAGTGATGATGAACAAAACAAATATTTAGCAGGGCATTTTCAGTGGTTAACCGACAAAATGGCTTACAAACATTAGCCTCATATAATCAGAGTGTGATAACTCTAGATGGTTCCCACTTTCTGCATTAACAAAAGTTTAGTTTTTGAAAAATCCGATATTCAGACGTGAGTGCACTCCCTCTACTTGAAAGAAACGTCTCCATCCTTGGAGACGTTGTGTTGCTTCGACTCGCGCTAATGCCCTATCGAATTTAGGTGTTGGATTAAATACATCCGCGTTTCTGTTGGTGTTTGACTTACCCAAAAACCACATAGGTAAGCAATCAGAGGGACCAGAAACAATAGTGTCATTAAGGCGATAGTAAGACCTCGTGCCGATAACTTAATACCGTTGCGAGTGCTAAACTGCAAAGCCTCTTTTGTGGGGCAGGCTGATACGCAGCGCATGCAGGCTTGGCATTCATCTGAGCGGATATTGATCTGACTATGTACCGAAATATTGGCAGGGCAGGCGCGGCTGCATTTATCACAGTTCATCCCTTTACTGTCAATCAAGCAATGCTGAGTATTGCGGCGAATTTTAAATGGACTTAAAAAACTGACTAGCCCGAGTAATGCACCATAAGGACAGATGTAACGGCAAAATCCTTGTCGGCGCCATAACGCCAGGCTCAGAATAAAGCTGAAACAGAGAAAAGTAACTAGGCCTGGAGTGATAAAAAACAGTGCCATTTTTAGATCGGCTATCTTGTGATAGTTGCCACTGAGGTAGTCAGGTATTCCCTGTGCAGGCATACCCACAATGATATAAAGTAACGCCAGTAAAAGAAGGTACTTCACCATTCTCAGTGGCCAATCTAGCCAAGCTGGTGGTAAATATTCACGTTTGATAAAGCGTATTCTGAGTTTATAGAGGTATTCGCCAGCTAAACCGAGCGGACAAGCCCAGCCACAAAAAGCACGTTTACAGATCAAGCCGGTTAGTAGTACTACTGTTAACATTACTGCCGCTGCAGGGTGAGTTTGATCCCAAATGCCGAGGCTGATAATTGCTTTGAGTTCGATACCGCCAGCAATGGGTAGGAATGCATCACCAACATCGGGACGCATAAGCCAAGGCGTAATCCCGGCTTTGAGCAGTGCGCTATTCACCGCAAACTGTATTCCAACCAGCAGCATCGATAGCGCTAACAGATGCTGCACCCCTTCGCGTAAGTTATTGCTCCTCATGTCGCCCTGAGCGACTTGGGGTTGAAACTTGCTGACTAAGCCAATAATGACTGCCGCAATGGCAAGAGCGGCGATTAGAGGCCAATATAGGCTAGATATGACTGCGGCTGAAACCAATACTCCGCTAGCTGCTGCCCCCCATTTTTTGCCACTCCAATAAAGCAAGCTAACGCTGTAGGTTAGTGCCAAAGTAAGCGTTAATGATTCGATAAAGCTCATAACGGTGTCAGTTTAATAATGATTGATACTAGTGTGAAACTTTTTAAAGGAAGAAGTTCTTGGAGTGTAAGCAGATTGTGGAGTAGGTCGTAAACTTGTGATTAAACTATAAGAAATAAGGCTTTGAGTTCACAAATTCGGTTCCTAAGCCACAGGGCGTAGGAACCGGACTTTAGTCGTCGCTTATTTGCCTTCTAATGCAGCAATAAACTTAGTCGACTCATCAATTGATTTGTTCATCTCTTTTATCAGGCCAGAAATGTCAGTTTGTAAACTGCTAAATTCACCCTTAATGGCGCCAATGGCTTGTGCGTTAAGGTTATGCTTTAAGTAAAGCATATTGTCTTTCATGGCCGTGAGTACCGGCGGCATTTTGCTTTCAGCACGACGCATGCTTTTGATCAGTTGAGTATATGAACGGCGAGTCTGTTTAAGCTTGGTTTCGCTATTTCGGCGCAGACTCGCTTTGCTTATCTCGGCTATCTCTGTCTGCCATTCATCGAATAATGCTTCGGCGACATCTTCAACTTTGTCGATGCGATTAGTGACATCATCGGCCGCATCTAGCGCCGACTCATATTCATCTTTGGCCTTGTTATAAGCACTTTCGAGATCGCCACCGTCATGGTTAAGTAGCGCCTGCATCTCTTCAAGAGCGGAGCTGAACTGCTCTTGTGCTTCCTCTTGAGATTCTTTGGCGTCTTCAACACGATCGACCATGATGTCGCGTTTGTGATAACCGACCTTTTCCATGGCGCCATAGTAGGCACTTTGGCAACCCGTCAGTAGTAAACCGCAACTTATGATGGCAACAGATAATATTTTTTTCATCTTATTCAATCCTGAATGTGATTCTAAAGCTTAACCCTAAACTTGTGTGTATTGGCGCTGGACTAATCGGCGCGATATTTAGCCGCATCGATAATGCTCCACAAATGGGCTATTGCACCGATGATTGCGGGGAATATTAACCACCACATGGCATAACCGACGATTACGACAATACAAAACACTAATGCAGCGAGTATACGACCTTGAACGAGTTGCCCAAGACCGGGAAAGAAAAAGCTTGCGATAGCGGCAATAACATTGCCAGCGGAACCCTGTTGAGACATCAATTCGATCCTTATACTTGTAAAGAGAAGGTTATAAGCTTTATTGTACCAATATAGATTTAAACAAATCATTTATCGTTGTACATATTCGGTACAACTTTAACAGAATCAAGAGTGACAAGTGAAAAATAAGATAGCAGTGAATCAATTTCGGTCTTTTTTGTGGAGTATTTGGGCATTTTTTTTACATTTGCTGCGCCGCTTCAAAGAAGATCAAGTCAATATTAAAGCGGGGCACTTAGCCTACGTAACGTTACTCTCGTTAGTACCGATTGTGGCCGTCATGTTTTCTATGCTGTCGGCTTTTCCAGTCTTTGCCGGTATTCGCGAGCAGTTGGAGGGGTTTGTGTATGACAATTTCTTACCTGCTGCTGGCGATACGGTACAGATTTATATTAATGAATTTGTGGCCAACGCCTCTAAAGGTACCACCGTTGGTATCGCAGCCCTTGTGGTAGTTGCATTAATGCTCATCTCTGCAATTGATAAGTCACTTAACAGTATTTGGCGTACCAAAGAAAAACGTCAAGTTGCGGTGTCGTTTTCGATGTACTGGATGGTACTGACGTTGGGGCCTGTTTTGGTAGGGGCAAGCTTGGTGGCTAGCTCCTATCTTGTGTCACTTCAGCTATTTGATGACTCTGAATTGTCGGGCGTGGTGCCGCTGATTATTGAGCGATTGCCAATGATATTTTCGGTGGCTGCTTTTTTGCTGCTCTATATGGTGGTGCCGAATAAGAAAGTTAAGTTTTTCCATGCATTACTGGGTGCCATTGTCGCCGCGATGCTGTTTGAACTGGGCAAGAAAGGCTTTGCATTTTATGTAACTCAATTCCCGAGCTACGAGGCTATTTACGGCGCATTAGCGGTGATCCCTATTTTATTTGTTTGGGTGTATGTCTCGTGGGTTATCGTATTGGTTGGCGCTGAGATAACCGCTGCGTTGCCGGAATATTTACGCGAACGACACCTGGCTAGGACGGCGCTATTATTAGAAAATTGCGGCGAAATAGAGACACCAGTGCCGGCTACCGATAGCAGCCCTGTTGATGCTGACAAGCTTAAATCGACATCTAAAGAGGGGCTTAAAGACAATGCTAAGGCTGCAGACGTTGATAGCGCGTGACTGGTTAGCGGTCGGTGATGAGCATGAATTATATATAAGCCAATACGGTAATCTTGATGGTATTCCGTTGCTGTATTTACATGGTGGCCCAGGGGCTGGCTGCTCATTTGATGAGTTAGGATTGTTCGACCTTTCGGTTTACCACGTGATTATGATGGATCAAAGAGGGGCGGGGCGTTCGCGACCTAGAGGAGGACTTGAGCACAACAGTGTTAATCATTTACTCACTGATATTGAACAGGTTAGAAAGTGGTTAGGTATTGCTAAGTGGGCGCTAGCTGGTGGCTCATTTGGCGCAACATTGGCGCTATTGTACGCTGGGTTTTATCCAAACCGAGTGACCAAACAAGTGCTGTGGGGCGCCTTTATTCCTAGCGAGGAAAGCATTCAATGGTTGTATGGTCAACAGGGGGCCGCTCGCTTATTTCCATCTGAGCATTTGGCCTTTAGTGTGGCAGCGGTACCGGGTAATCAACTCGATGGATTATTTTCATGTTACCGAGAGGGTTTCGACAATGATTCTACAAGCATTCGTCAACATTTTGTGAGGTGCTGGTTAAACTGGGAGCTGGCTTTGGCCTACCCTGGTTGTTTGCAAGTGGGTGAAAATGTCATTCTCAGTCAGGCATTAGCAAGCATCGAGCTTTATTATGTGACCCATAATTACTTCGGTGCCTTTGAGCTGCTGTCTGCCACTGTGATGGATATTCAAGCGGAAACGCTCATTATTCAGGGAGAGCTAGACAGGGTTTGTCCAAGCGGTTTTGTACATGGTTTTTTGCAAGATAAAGCAAATCATCAGATAAAGGTGATGGAAGTTAACGGCGGTTATCATGCATTGGCGGACGTCAAAATGGCGAATGCAATCGTGAGCGCCGTAAGGGAAATGGCCCTAAAAATAAATAAAGGAATTCGTATCCAATGAAAAAATTATTATTAGCAGGCTTGGTCATGAGCCTTAGTGCTTGTGCTGCAACAGAGAACAACACTGACGTTGAAGTAACGACTAAAACCCCTGATAGTGTGACTTTAGGTGGGATGACGAATGAACAAGCTTCAACAAAACTTTTAGAAGCATTGCTCAGTAAAAACTACTTAGCGACTAAAGCTGGGCCTAATGGCGTGGCGGTAAATTTTGATAATAGTCAGTTTATCCTGCAGCCAAGTATTAACCCTGAAGGTATCGACCGAATTTTAATGAACCGCTTTTATGCTATCCACCCTAAGTATGTGGGCAGCAAAGAGATGTTGATTATGATTGGTACGCTTAACCAAAAGCTCAACTTTGCAAAGTTTGTAGTTAGAGAACGAGGTGCTGTGATTCAAGTGCAAGGCGCCGCAACATTTGTTGATACCATTAGTATGGAAGAGATCCGTCGCTTTTTACTTTGGACCGATGAAGGCTTGCGTCAGGTTGCTAAATCGCTGCCTGAAGGCTCAGAAGATGTTATTAAGCCAATCCCTGTGATGCAACAGATTAAATCAATGTAAGTTTACCCGCTATAGAAAATCGCCTATGACTTACATGAGTAAGCTAGGCGCTTTTTTTTAGCTTTTTAAGTCGGAGAGTTTTTACGTGATAGCCCTGATTCAACGTGTGAGCGAAGCAAATGTAGTCGTTGATGGTGTGACCATTGGAGAGATAGATAAAGGCCTGTTGGTTTTGCTAGGTGTCGAGCGAGAAGATGATGTGGCAAAAATGAAAAAATTGGCTACTAAGGTAATGAGTTACCGCGTGTTCTCTGATGAAAATGGCAAGATGAACCTGAATCTAGAGCAGGCGGGCGGTAGTTTACTGGTGGTTTCACAGTTTACACTGGCTGCGGATACTGGCCGTGGTTTACGTCCCAGTTTCTCAGGTGCTGGTACGCCAGATCAAGCGCGTGAACTGTATCAAGCCTTTGTTGATTTCTGTCAGTCGAAAGGGGTCAATACTCAAACGGGGGAATTTGCCGCCGATATGAAAGTCTCATTAGTTAATGATGGCCCGGTGACGTTTAATCTACAGGTTTAGTTTGTCATGACATCAAAACCGATGGATGAAACGGCATTACTAAAACAACTACAACAGACTTGGTATCGAACCATACCCGTTAGCGAGTTTATGCAAGTGACGCCAATTGAGTTTAACGCCGACAGCTTTAGTGTTACAGCGCCATTAGAGCCGAACATCAATCTTCATCAAACAATGTTTGCGGGCAGTATTTATACCCTAATGGCATTAACTGGTTGGGGGATGATGTGGTTGCAGCAACAATTGGCCGAGGTTGATGGTGATATCGTACTGGCCGATGCACATATTCGTTATATTGCTCCTATCAGCGAAGCACCTGTTGCTAGAACCCGTTGGGCTGGTGCGGATCTATCTGTGTTACGGCGAGGTAAACGGGCACGAGTTCCTTTAACTATAGAGTTATATTGTGGCGATAAATTATGTGCTAATTTTGACGCTATATTTGTGAGTTTACCCACCAAAAATTTATAATTTTGTTGTTGAGACATTCAGATTAAATAGAAAAGCGACTCAACTGAGTTAAGTCGCTTAAGTTTGGTTATAGTCATCTATTTAGCGGTGAAATCATCCATTAAAATAACGCCAAGTGGTGTTCCGCCGCCGATATTATCAACTGCCGCGACGCTATAAATACCGCCTGCCATTAAGGATACCGCTAGTGGACCGATTGCAACGGTTTTGCTGTCGTGTGGTGTCACGCTAACAACATAGTCACCCGCTGTAATGGACAGTGCACCAGAGGCTGCCATAAAGGGCACATCGCTCAATGCGGGAGTTGCATCGCTGATATCATCAGTCGCAGTTAAGTAGATATCAACATTACCTGCAGAGTAAGAAGCATGGGCAATATTGAGCTTTGCTGCCGTTGCTATACGTCGAGGGCTATCCATCAATACCCACGGCATAATGTCATTCTCTGTGAGTGAGCCAACAGCAAGTGCCGAGTAACTCATACCTTGCTCTAAGGTCACAGCTGCCATGTCGATGACAACGACACTATTATCGCTATTAGCTGCCACGGTAACAGTGTGGTCCCCTTCGGGTACGTTCAAGAAGGGAGTTACTTGCTTGAATGTGAGCATAGCAACCGCAGGTGTTGTCCCCTCATCTAAAAATACATCGACAGCAGGCGCATCTGCGACCGCGTGGATAACTCTGAGGTCTGCTCCGGCATCTTTATCCTGTATTAATACTTGCCCTTCAGGAAGCGCTGCCAGCAGTGCCACGGGTGATGAACCGCTCCACACATTGGTGACCGCAGTGAGGAAATAGTCATTTAGTGCCATTAAAGCAACAGTACCTGAGTCATATACCACTGCTTTTTGATCGGCGACTGTGATACGAATTTGATAGTCACCAGCGGCGAGCTCAATTTGGGTGGTGTAAGCCATATAATCTAGCGATAGCGTGGGCGACATCATGCTGATGTCAGCGTCGACAGCAGTGACGTAGACGTCAACTTCGCCAACACCTACAGTGCCATGCAACACTTGTACTCGGGCATAATCAGCCGCAATATCGGCTGTAGGATTTTCAATAAGGGCAAGATCTAAGCTGTTGTCTGCGACGCTACCGACTGCGACCGCGGTGTATTCCATATCCGCTTCTGCATCCAAGAATGCAGTAAAAACAGTTTGTGTTTCGTCGCCAGGTAATTGGGCATCGACACTGATATCGTATTCAGCTGAGCTGACCTGCAGTAATCCTGAGGATTGAGCATAATCAACATCGGTGAGTAATGCGTTACCGTTGGCTAATATGTTGACCATGGGTGCATCGGCACTGGCATGAATGACACGAATTTGTGATGAAGCTGCAGGTTCAGGTAAAACGACTGCGATATTGTCATCGTCACTGCCGCAAGCGGTTAAGGCGAGTGTTGCAATAAGTAAGGCGCTAGTATGTAAACGTTGCATTGGATTTCCCTTCTTGTGTTGGGTTCCATTCGCTATACGGGCTTTCTAAAAACAACGATCACATTTTCGTTACATCTCTCTCTATAATCCAATTCACTTGCTGAATAATATTTAAACTATTTATCTGTTTTAATAGAGTATTAGTCTTATTCATTATTTTAAAAATTTATTTATAATTTCGAATGTTTTACTGGCATTAAAATGTAGTGATGAATATCGAATTGGAGTGTATGACGGTTTGATTGTAGAGACGAGTGGTGAGTTCTTTCGATTTAATCGAACAGTAAGCGGAGTTTTATCCGCTATTTTTGTCTTTTATTGCACTCTACACTGACGTCATTCGATTGAGCAGTTAAATTCATCTTAGCTTGATCATCATTATATGGAGTACGTTATGTCGAAAGTTCTAGTATTGAAATCAAGTATCTTAGGTGGCTATTCTCAATCTGCTCAATTAATAGAGCATCTAAGCCAGCAGTTTTTAGCACAAGGAAAGCTGCTCACTATCCGCGATCTTGCAGCTGAGCCTATTCCTGTTTTAGACGGTGAAATTGCGTCGGGTATGCAAGGTAGTGATGATTTATCGCAACGTCAACAAGATGCTATCGCACTGTCGAATACCTTAATTCAAGAGTTGAAAGAACACGACACCATAGTGATTGCTGCGCCAATGTACAATTTCTCTATACCGACTCAGCTTAAAAATTGGATCGATCTTGTTGCACGTGCTGGAGTGACTTTTACCTATGGCGAAAATGGCCCAGTAGGGTTGATTAAGGGCAAGCAGGCTATCGTTATTAGCACTCGAGGCGGCGTGCACAAAAATACCGCAGCAGATCATGTTGTACCTTACCTTAAAACGGTACTGGGTTTTATCGGCATTGATGACGTCGAATTTGTTTATAGCGAAGCATTGGCTATGGGGCCTGAAGCAAAAGAGCAAGGATTAGCCCAAGCAAAACAAGAACTGGCATTGATAGGTGCTTAATGACTTTCCACTGAATAACTGAAAAGGCCGCTAACATTAGCGACCTTTTTGTTGCTAAGTGATGCTAGCCCTGCGGCTTACAAGCCAATAGATCTTTAAGGGCGCCAGCATTAACCACACTGGCTAAACCGCTGGCGTTAAGTATATCGCAGCCCTTTTGCGCTCGGATACCCGCGCCGCAGTAGAGTAGAAACATTTGTTGTGGGTTGTTGATACGGACTACCCATGCCGCCAAGGCGTCCAGCGGCACATTGATCGCGTTTGGCAGATGGCCGTCAGCGAACTCTTGAGGACTACGAACATCAATAACAGTGGCGCCTTGTTCGATAAGCTGCCAACACTTATCTCCTGGCTGACAGCTAGACAGCGTCGAAAGTATAGGTTCAGACATGGACTCTCCTTTCACATAGCAATTTATATATTAGTGACACCTATTAAAACCGTTTATTAGATTTATTTCAATAAGATTTTTCTAATCAATTGTTCAAGGTTACTGATATAAAGATTATGCTAACTAACTCTGCTTCCAAAAGGAGCTATTTATAAAGGGGTTATGTCGACCACTTCTTAAAAATCAGTGAAGTATTAATCCCACCAAAGGCAAAGTTGTTACTCATGACATAATCAGTCTCGAGTAACCTTATATCATTCTGAATGTAGTCGAGCTGAGCACATTCAGGATCAATCTCGGTAAGGTTCAGTGTGGGGGCAAACCAGCCCTCGTTCATCATCTGAATACTGACCCAAGCTTCAAGTGCACCGCAAGCGCCAAGGGTGTGGCCAGTGTAACTTTTAAGTGATGAAATCGGCTGTGATGGGCCAAACACGACGTTGGTCGCCTGTGTTTCGGCGATATCGCCACGTTCAGTTGCCGTGCCGTGGGCATTGACGTAACCGATACTACTGGCGTCAATAGCAGCATCTTTAAGCGCGAGTCGGATAGATTTTTCCATCGTTCCTGCGTTTGGCTGGGTGACATGTAAGCCATCTGAGTTGGTACCAAAACCGACGATTTCGGCATAGATTTTAACGCCACGGGCTTGGGCGTGTTCGAGCTCCTCAAGCACTAAGGTGCAAGCACCTTCACCAATCACTAATCCATCACGCTGCTTATCAAATGGCTTAGGCGTTTGTGACGGTGTATCGTTTTGAGTGCTGGTGGCAAAAAGGGTATCGAACACAACGGCCGCAGTTGGGCATAACTCTTCACCACCACCGGCAAGCATAAGGTCTTGTTGGCCATATTTTATGGCTTCATAAGCATAACCAATTCCTTGGCTTCCGGAGGTGCAAGCACTACTGGTAGTATGCACTCGTCCTTTTAAACCAAAAAAAACGCCAACATTTACCGCGGTGGTGTGGGCCATCATCCTAATGTAACTGGTCGCTGTGACGCCTGACATATCACCGGTTTTCAGCATATCGCCAAAAGCGATAATGGGTTCGGTACTGCCGGTGGATGAGCCGTAAGCGATCCCCATCGCCCCCGATGTCACCACAGGGTCATCAAGCAGGTTGGCATCCATTAAAGCCAGTTCGCTGGCTCGCGTTGCCATAATGGAGACTCGGCCCATTGAGCGAATTTTTTTGCGAGTATAATGCGCGGGTTTCTCAAAATCAGTAATAGGCGCGGCTAAACGAGTATTTAGATCCTCAAATTTGTCCCACTCATCGAGTCGAACAACACAGTTTTTCTTAGCTTTAAGATTGCTCGCAATCGTTTGCCAGTCATGACCTAGGGCTGAAATCCCACCGATGCCAGTGATGACGACTCTGCGGGGTAGCGGGTTCATATCATGCCTCCATTAACGGAGATCACTTGGCGAGTGATGTAAGCGGCATCTTCAGACATTAAAAAGTTAGCCAACCCTGCAATTTCTGAGGCTTTACCCATACGTCGCATCGGGACGAGAGTATTGACCATCTCTTTGGGGATATCAGCCACCATATCGGTTTCAATTAACCCTGGAGCGATACAGTTGACGGTGATTTTGCGTTTTGCTAGCTCAAGTGATAATGCTTTGGTGGCACCGATGATCCCGGCCTTTGAAGCGCTGTAATTGACTTGCCCACGGTTGCCCGCAATACCAGAAACAGAGGCCATAGTAATGATCCTACCCCCTTGTCTAGCTTGTACCATTGGCATTACCGTGGGATGAATTACATTGTAAAAACCATCTAAATTAGTGTGTACCACGCTGTCCCACTCTGACTCTGTCATGGCGGGGAAAGCGGTATCGCAATTAATGCCGGCGTTTAACACCACGCCGTAATAGGCGCCGTGCTGTTCAATGTCTTGTTCAATGGCTTGCTTTACGGTTGCGCGGTCGGCGATATCAAATTTAAGGCAAGATACAGACGCACCCAGCTGCTCTAATGCTTGCTGCGTTTCGTTTGCGGCATCGATATTTTGATAATAATGCATTGCAATATCAAAGCCTGCAGCGGCCAGCTTTAATGCTATCGCTTTGCCTATTCCGCGGCTTGAACCGGTGATCAGTACTCTTTTAGTCATCTTTTCTCCCTAACAGCTCCGTTGTTATGCAAACTATCTTTAAGTTTCAATGGGATAATGCCGTTATCAATGATGTTTAATTCAATTTAGTATGTTTATTGTTCAGCCAGTCGCTTCGGCAATATAGTTTTTAGTGTCTTGAGGCTGAAAAACGTTCACATTTGCTTCGGCAACTATCTGTTCATTGTGTATAATTTTGCAGTCAAAAACCGCTAAGCCAGACTCTTCTTGATACAGTCGAGTGACTTGGGTTTGGTAGGTTTCACCCGCTTTAAAGTGCGAAATATGCATGTTCAGTTTGCGCGTTCCCAGTAAAAAACCCACTCTGATGATGTCTTGCCTAAGATGCGCTTCAATCCCTGCTAAAGCGGCAATGCTTTGCGCCATGTATTCAATGCCAACATAGTTTGGCACCCCCTGCAGGCTGTCATCAAAATAGGGACTGGTTGTCGTTATCTTAGTTTGTGTGAGTAAATTATCAGCTTCATACTCTAATAGATTACTGATCAGCACCATAGGTTGCCGATGAGGGATAAATTGCTCAACGTCTTGGCTGGCAAGGGTGGTTAAATCAAACATGTGGTTGAGTCTCATCAGTGGTTTTTGTATGGCGGCTGAATATGAGGCTTGCGTTGCTGCCACCAAAAGCAAATGAGTTGCTCATTACATGGTGTATCGTCGCTGTGTCGCCGGAGTTCACCAAAGGTAATGAGGGATTATCTGGGTCTTGCTGTTGATCCCATACTTGTGGTGGCAGTCTATTATCGACGTTTAAATCGCTGAGTAACAGGTAGCAAAAGGCTGCTTCAATCGCGCCAGCAGCGCCTAAGGTATGTCCGGTTAACGGTTTGGTTGAGCTGCAAGGAGGGAGCTGTTTAGTGAATACAGCAGTGACGGCTCGGCTTTCCATAGCGTCATTTTTGGGTGTTGCGGTGCCATGTAGATTTAAGTAGTTGATCTGCCCTGCATTCAAGCTTGCCATTTTTAACGCTGATTGCATGGCCATAATCGCGCCAGTCCCTTCAGGATGTGGTGCAGAAATATGATAAGCATCGCTGGATTCGCCCACACCGCTTAATACAATAGCATCACGTTCGGTTGCTCGCTCTAGGGTGAACAATGCAGCCCCTTCGCCAATATTAATGCCATCGCGGTTAGCACTGAATGGCTGACAATGGGCTTTGGATATTGATTCCAATGAGTTAAAACCATTGAGGGTCAATTGACACAAGGAGTCGACCCCGCCAACAATGACCATGTCACAGAGGTCAGCGTTGAGCAGTCGTCGTGCGCTGGCAAATGCTTTAGCGCTTGAAGAGCAGGCGGTTGAGACGGTAAAGCAAGGTCCGCTGAGCCCAAAGTAACTTTGTAAGAACAGACTGCTGTCGCCCAACTCTTGTTGTGAATAGTCATATCCCGCGGGAAATTCACCATGCTGATGATGATGTGCTAACGCCTGCTCGCCAGTGGCGATACCTGAGGTACTCGTGCCAATGACAACGGCAACTCGGTTGGCACCATATTGGGTGCTAGCTGCAATAACATATTGTTCGATTTGCTTGGCAGCAACTAGGGCGAGCTGATTATTACGGGTATCAAAGTGTCGCCATTGCGTCGTCAACTCCGGTAGTTTACTAGCCACTTCACCCACGAGTACCGGGCGATCAAACATTAAATCATCGCGCCATCTCATGCCGTCGACATTTGCGGTAATGAGATTATTAAGCACAGACGCGGAGGTGTCACCTAGCGGGGTACATAAACCTATTTGGGTTATTGCTATTGCGATATTTGACTTCACTTTAAATCACCATAATAGATTTATAACGGAGTGATGATGAGCTCGAAATCAGCAGCATCAATCCTCAATTCGACTTTGGCTTGCCATGGTTCAGGCCGACTATAACGGATGGTGACAATCGGCTGCGGATCTTCTGCATTAATCTTCATCTCTTTGCTACTCCCTCTCGGCACTGCAGCAAATAGCTTTCGGCAATAGGCACCATCGCAATTATAGCCCTGTATATAGCCATTTTGTAAATGGCGATTGAGGCTGTCTTCACGCCAATAGACAAGTTGCATAATAGCTAACAGATACTCGGCTTTAAATTGATTGCCGAGTAACGTGCTTTGCTCACTGATAAGCTTATCGCCATCATAAGTCAGCGTAAATAGTGGTTGGCCTAAAGGGGCTAAGCCAACTAACGTCAGCTGCTGCGGATTAAGCTCCAATTGAGTGAGCAGTTCATGCTGACTTGATTGGGTCTTTATGGTTGTTTTTTGAGTCAGGCTACGCTCAGTGAAAGGCTTTGACGGCTCAATTGTGCTGGCGTCGTTGAGCGGCGCCAGACAGTAACTGACGTTGCTTGGCAGTTCAACGCAGGTTTGTCTTTGCAAGGTTTGGCTGCAACCCGCTAACAGCAGCAAGCTAAAGCAGCTTATGCCTTTAAGAAAATGCGTTAGCTGCGACATATTTCTACAACCATATTAAGGCGTCTTTTTGATTCACTGACAAAGGGATTGTTTTGATCCCAAGCATAGCCCGCTAAAATTGAACAGATCATCTGCTTAATGGTGAGGTCGGGATCACTATAAAATATAGCGTCTTGAAAGCGGCAGTCGTACCAAGCTTCGACGTATGTTCTAAAGGTATCAACGCCTTTCATTAATGGCGTAGCGTATTCATCCTGCCAATCAATGGCTTCACCATCGAGTTGCTTGATAAGGGCTTTAGCCGCCAAAGAAGCCGATTGCATTGCGATAGTCACGCCGGATGAAAAGACCGGATCAAGAAACTCTCCAGCATTGCCTAAGAGCGCAAACTTATTAGTCGCTAAGGTCTTAACGTTAGCGGAGTATCCTTGTAGCAGCGCGGAGTCATTGACTAACTCTGCATTGGCGAGCAATTTTTTAAGCCCAGGTTCTAGAGATATCATCTGCAGCAGCACGTCGTCCAAATTGCCTGCTAAGTTACCGAGTTGATGTGGCTCTGCCACAACACCGACTGAGCAACGGCCATTGCTAAAAGGGATTAACCAGTACCAAATATCTTTATTATCAGGGTGAACACTGATGAGAATTTTATTACGGTCGAAATCAGGACAAGTAATATTGTCGTTGATATGGTTGAAAACGGCAGTACGCGTGGGTAAGTGTGATGGTTTTTCTAAGTCGAGTAATCGGGGTAACACTCGGCTAAAACCACTGGCATCCAGAATGAACTTTGCATTAACGGTGTAGGTTTCGCCGGCTTCATTTTGTACCGTTAGTTCAGGTACTGAGTCAAGGTTTACCGACTCTACTGACTGGCCATAGCGGATCTCTACCCCCTGCTTAGTGGCTTCGTCTGCCAGCAGTTTGTCGAACTGAGCGCGTTCAACTTGAAAAGTTGTCCCTGGGCCCGGGGTGAACTTGTCATTAAAGTCGAAGCTGGTGTATTGATCGCGACATCTAAACGCTGCACCATTTTTATATTGAAAGCCCGCCGCGTTAACAGCGTCGAGCATATTGGCTTCAGCAATCACTTGCATGCAGCAAGGGAGTAGGCTTTCTCCAATTGAAAAACGCGGAAAATGCTGCTTCTCTAGCACCAGAACGCGTTTGCCCTGAGCATGCAGTAAACTTGCCGCAATACTCCCTGATGGGCCCGCGCCTATGATGGCAACATCGACGTCTTCAACACGACTCTTTTCAACATCTTGAGTTATCGTGTTCTGATGTGCATTGGAGCTTAACATTGAGATGGTTTCCTTGTGTAAATTTGAATAAATGGCGACAGTAAAAAGGTAAAGCTAATGCCTATCAATAGGGTCAAACCAAATGCGCTAATGGCTGGGGTTTGGCTAAATGCAAGTAAACCAAAAGCGAGTAGTGTCGATATCGCTGACATGAGTACAGCCATCATCACCCCGCGTGTCTTTTGATTCGCTTCAGCAAAAAACAGGCTGTAGTCAATGCCAATCCCAAACACTAAAATCAGCGCCAACGCATGAAACAGAGTCAATGGCGCGTGCATTATCCCCAAGGTCGATAAGGTTAATATCGCAGCAAATCCGGGTACGCTCACCACTATTGAAGCAAGTTTTACACCGAATCTAAAGGTGAATATGCTTACGGCAGTGATCAATGCGATGACCAGCAGTGCCAGTGTTAGTTGACGATAGTGGCCCATTACTTTGGATATGTCGCCCACCTTATCCACTAAATCAACGTTGGGATTGTCGCTAAACAGGGCTGACAATGTGTCGAGTTGTTTAATGCCACCGAGTAATACAATGGATGCGCAGTCAGAGTCTTGTTGCGGCATTAGCCACATAGAGCTTAACTGCTGCCCTGCGGGAGATTGTAGGAAGTCTTCGACATGAATATAGCGGTTTTTTGCCGCAGTAAACTCATCCGCTAACGGCTGTTTAATGCTGTCTTCGATCCCCAAACGGTTAAGGATTTCGACTAAATGTTGCTGATAAATTTGCTGCTGTAACTGGTAGTTGCTTGCTTGTGTTTTTTCACTGGGCAGAAATTTACTCAAGCTAAAGTGATTGCCAAGTAATTGCTGTTGTTGTGCCGTCTCGAGAATAGGTTCGAGTTGCTCAAGCGCTTGCTTTACTTGTTCTTCAGTTTGTCCAGATACCAGCAGAAACTGATTATCCGTTCCGCCACTGAGTACGGTGCGTAGCGTGTCTTCTTGCTGCTGAATGGCTGCGGGTGTGTGTTGTAATTGACGAATATCATCATCGCTCTTAAGCTGCGAGAGCCCGACACCGATAAAAGCTACCGTGCTAAGTAACAGGATTACTGTTGATAATCGCGATGATGGTATGGCGCGCTTAAGCATAAAACCTTGGTATGTATCAGCAAACTCAAGCAGGCGTTGGCCGTCATTTAGTTTTGCACCCGCCAATTTAGGGTAGGCAAACACCAAGGTTAAATAAGCCCCTATTAGACCCGCAGCGCAAAATATGGCGACTTGTTGCATCCCAGGGAAAGGCGCTAGCCCCAGTGAGCCATAGGCGATAATACTGGTGACTAAGGCTAATGAAATCGCTGGCAGAATGGCTAATGAAGTCCGGTTAGCATCTTGCTGAGGATGATTTAATCGTTCGCAGTAAAAGTGAAAGCAGTAATCAATGGCGATGCCAATAAGGCTGGTGCCAAATACTAGGGTCAGTAAATGCAACTCGCCAAATACCACAAGCGTGAGTACGACGGCAAAAAGCAGGCTGCAGCTTAACGTAATGACAGCAATCATTAACGGCATGATGGAACGAAAGGCAAACCAGACTAAGGCGATAACCCCGATAAGCGAGATGAGGCCAATGCTTGAGACCTCTTTTTTTGCATTGTCAGTGGCTGCCGCGGCATGAAAAAGCGCGCCTGCGTGTATAAAATCAACCGCAGCAAATTCGGCACTGACCGCCCGCTGTGCAGTATTGAGTGCGCTCAGCTGTGATTGTTGAGCATTAGGACTAAAGACGCTTTGTAACCCTTTTGCCATCACGATAGCGACATAGCGTGGCGTAGCTTTAGCATCATTACTGGGTAGGCGAGTCACGAGCACAGCGTTCTCTACACTTAACGCTTGTTTAGGGGCCAGTGCGAGTAAGTTATCGGGGTAGAGCAACAGCGGGTCATGACTTATCAAGGCGCTATTGGCGTAACCAAAGGCGCTATAGAGTTTCTGTAAACTCGCTTGAGTTAGCTGTGGCCACTGATTTTGTGTGAGTTGCTGTTGTTGTTTATCGGTCAGTAGGTTGAATCGGTACGGAAAGTAAAAGGCGTTTAAGGCTTCGGCTTGCGAAATGTCAGCGCTACTGATGTCAGTGAACACCGCGGTGCTATTTGATTTTAACTGCTGCATGAGTGCAGATGCAGCGCTCACTGCTTGGTTTTTATCAGCACTAATAACCCCGATATAGAGTCGATTGGCTAACTGCTGTTCAACTTGAGCAATGGCACGTTGCTCAAGTGGTTTTTCACTTACTTTAGGCAGCATAGCCAAAATATCAGTCTGGATCTTGGCGCCAGATTGCCATTGCAAAAAACCCAGTGTTAACGTGAAAAATACCAATGTCAGCCAGACCAGTAACTTTTTACTTGGGCTGAGCGTGGCTAACACGCTAAATACGGCTAGAGGAGATGTTGTGCTCATCGGGTTTCTCTGCTGCTATCTTCCTGTGCGGGAGAAAAACGTGCTTTGTCTTGCTCAGTTAACGGCATTTCATTGATCGCCGAAAATTCGATGCGGCTGCTATCTTGGTTGTCACTGAATAGGATCAAGGTCTGGATCTGTTTCTCACCCATTAACACCAGCCTAGGGATCGCTTTTTTGACCAAAGGGTCTATTGGCGTCAAACCCAGTTGCCATTGTTCGTTGTCGGCGCTGGCGCTTTGTAAGCTCAATTGAAAATGTTGCTCGAGCGTGTGTAGATCACCACTGAGCAAGGCGTTAAGCAGGGTTGGCATTAATTGCGACAGTTGATTGGCCGTGGTGGATTGCTGTGCATCGCTAATGTGGACTTGCCCTTGACTGTCGATTTGAGTCAAGCGACCCGCTTGTAAGATTAGGGTGCTATTGAAGGGCGACTGCTGCTGCCAGATCACGCCGAGCTGTTTAGAAAAGACAAAACTGCCTTTACTGACCAGTGGCTTCTTAAGCACCTTTAAGTGCCGATACTGAGTAAATAACCCCTTCGCTTGTGAGCTTGGTGCTAGCTGCTTAGAGAGTTGGGTTAACTCATTCGATGATGCCGTTTGTGCAAATAAAGCATCAAAATCTGTCCCACTATGAGCCGAAAAACTCACGGCATTACCGATTAAGAGGATACAGGTTAATATAAACTGGCAGCTGCGCGACTCAGATCCTGCGAACGTCATTTATTTGAGCCTGTGGTCGGGGTCAGCGAAGCGCTTAATTGATCACTCGCATCGACAAGTTTGGCTATTTTATGTTGAAACACCTCAGGCGTAACAAAGCACAACTCTTGCGTTTGCATGTCAACCGCCGCTTGTATGGTATAGCCTTTGGTAATGCGTTTTTTAGTGACAGCATCCAATACTTGGTAATTAATTTTTAACCGATTCTCCCATTCAACGATGGCGGCTTTGATGATCACCTTTTGCTCAAAAGTACTCGACTGTACATACTTGATCTGTAAGTCGACAATGGGCCAGCTATAGCCTGAAGTTTGCATTGCTCGGTAACCGTAATCGATAAGATCGAGTAACTGGCAGCGAGCGATTTCAAAATAGCGCAGATAGTTTCCATGCCAGGTAATGCCCATTGAATCGACATCATGGAAAGGGATAACTATTTCAATTTCGGTGCTTATAATCCCTTTCATAAGGTCACTATCCTTGTTGGCATGGTTACGCCCACTAACATACTTCCCAATCGCCACTTTGGATCTTGTCGACGGTAGCACGGAGTGCTTGCTCCAATGGTCTGTCTTCGGTGAGCAGTTCAAAATCGGCTTCGACTTGCGCTAACGTCTTAGCCAGTGATGGCGTGATAGAGCTTGGCGCTAGCTCTTGTTGCATGATACGCAACCGAATACCTTGAGACATGGCCAACAACGCTGCGGCCGCGACTTGTTCTGTAAGTTGTAACACTCGCATACAATCACGCGCCGAAATGGTGCCCATGCTGACTTTATCTTGATTATGGCATTCGGTAGAGCGTGAAAACACACTGGCAGGCATGGTATTTTTTAGTGCTTCAGCAGTCCATGCAGACACGCCAATCTGTACGGCTTTAAAGCCGTGATTGATGGCTTTACGCTTACCCATTGCCGCTGAAAGGTTAGCGGGCAGACCATTATTAAACTTTTGATCCATCACTAACGCCATCTGGCGGTCAATTAAGTCGGCAATGTTGGCCACGGCAATTTTCATCGAATCCATCGCGAATGCGATATGGCCGCCATAGAAGTGCCCGCCGTGAAGGATATGCTCACCTTCGGCATCCACAATAGGATTGTCGTTAGCGCTGTTAAGCTCGGTTTCGATAAACTGGCGCATAAAGGGCAGCGCATCTTGCAGTACACCGATCACATGTGGTGCGCAGCGTATTGAGTATCTGTCTTGCAATCTGTCAGAGTTACGCGGGTGAGTGTGATGATTTAAGTCCTCACGGATCCACGCGGCAATTTGATTTTGACCCGGGTGCGGCTTGGCGGCAAACAGGATCTCATCGAAGTGGTTCGAATTTCCTTTTAACGTCAGTGAGGCCATCGCTGTAATGCGGCTTGATAATCGAGCCATATATTGAGCGCGATCAAAGGCTAAACAAGCCAGTGCTGTCATCACCGCAGTGCCATTCATTAGCGCGAGTCCCTCTTTAGGGCGCAGCGTCAACGGGATAATATTCAGTTGTTTATAAACGTCGCTCGTCGTGCGTCGCTCACCTTGATACATGACATCACGCTCACCAATGAGTACGGCCGCAAGGTATGACAAGGGCGTTAAATCACCACTGGCACCGACGGAACCTTCTTCTGGGATCACCGGAGTAATATTGAGGTTCAGCAGTGTCTCAATACGTTCGAGTAGTTCAAAGCTGACGCCAGATTTACCATAGGCGAGAGAGCTTAAGCGACAAGCCATTACCGCCCGTGTTTGTGCCACTGATAGAATATCGCCAAGCCCGCAGCCATGAAAACGGGTCAAATGCAGTGGTAGCTCATGAACAAGATCGAGGCCGACGGTGACTGTGCAGGAGTCGCCGTAACCCGTGGTAACGCCATAAACCACGCCTTCCTCTTTGAGCAAACTATCGATAAATAATGCACCTTTTTGAATATAGGCTCGGTATTCTTCGGTCTGCTTTAACTGTGCGGTTGCCCCTTTTGAAATTGCTACAACGTCTTCAAGAGACAAACTACGGTAGCCAAACTCAACGGTTTGTTGCTTGATGTTTAGGGAATTAGCGTGGGTCATTTGTGTTGTTGTCCTTTACTGCCTTGAACATTGGTACGTTGGATATTTTCATCCTTGTGCCAAAAATCATAAAAATTAAACCATTGAAGTGGTTGGCGCAGCGCAAAGTATTCAAGGCGCTGGCTAAAATCTTGTACTGCATTGTCGAGTCGTTCAGTTCTGCCTGCTCGTGGGCCTTTCAGGCTGTTAGCAAAATGGCTGAGGTGAACGTGGTAACGACCCTCTTCACGTAAGCAGAACATGGTAAACACTGGACAATCTAATAAGCCTGCAAGGATAAAGGGTCCTTGAGGGAACGGTGCATCTTGACCCAAAAAGGGCTTGTAGATAACACGGCCAGCCGTTTGCGAGGAGGTTCTATCTCCGGCGATAACCACCAATTCACCTTCATCGATTTTTTGCTGTAACAAGATAGAAGTGCTTGGCCCAAGCTCGGTCACTTGAATGAGGTTTAATGCGCTATCTGGGTTGAGTTGCTGCAATACACGGTTAAAGTTTTCGGCGTGCTCGGTTAAGACCATGACATTCACTTTCACTTTGCGCTGGTGGATCGATATTGCGCGGCAAAGCTCTAGATTACCTAGATGGGAAACCAGTAAAACAGCCCCTTTGCCAGTTTCCAGTTGTTCTGTTAAGAGTTGTCTATTGGGAAAGTCGACTTCGGCGAGTTTGATGCGGTCACACCAGGCATCGATGCGGTCAAGCGCTGCATGACCAAAGGCAAAAAAGTGCTTGAGGCTGTCACGCCAGCTGAGTTTGTCATTAAGCAAAGGATGGTTGGGCTGAGTCGCTTTAATTTGGCTTAAAAACTGCTGTGATGCTGATCTGGCCGTGGATCCAGTGGCAAAGAAGTAGCAGATAACGGGGTACATAATGGCACGGCATAACCAGTGACCACCGTAACGATAGCTTTCAGCTATCAATTTAATGCCCCAGTAGCTGCCGCGCTCCTGCATAGTGGACCAGTGTTGGTTTTGTTTACCTTGGCTGAATTTGTTCCACAAGCGCTTAGGTTGCTGCAGTAGCATGCTGAAAAACAGTTTGCTGTGCATGAGAGAGATACGCGCATTATCTTTGAACCCTTGAAAGTGGCTAATGCCATCTTCGGGGTAGATAACACGGGTAGGAATATGAATAACGGGTACGCCTTGCCAATACAGGCGCACTAGCACTTCTATATCAAAGTCCATTCGCTCGCCAAGAGCATGAGTTAGAAACAGTTTTTCAGTCTCGGCTAACGGGTAAACTCTAAAGCCGCACATGGAATCTTGGATATCAAAGCTGAGTGTTTCTATCCAGACCCAAATGTGGGTGAGATAGCGACCGTATAAGCGAGCCTTAGGCACCGATTCATCATATTGAGGTAGCCCAGAGATTAACGCCTCTGGTGCTGATTCTGCACGGGCGATCATCGCCGGAATATCATCTAAATTGTGTTGCCCATCGGCATCAACTTGCAGTGCGTGGCTGAAGCCATCTTGATAAGCGGTGCGCAGTCCCGTCATTACCGCAGCGCCTTTACCACGATTAAAAGGATGGTGCAGCAGCGTTACCCAGGGGTATTTATTGGCCAGCTCGATGAGTAAAAAGCGAGTTTCATCATCACTGCCATCATTGACCAAGTAGCAAGGCAAACCAAGTTCATCAAGTTGCTCAAGCGTATGTGCAATTGCCGTTTGGTGGTTATAGTTTGGAATGACCAAAGCGATGCGCATTAGCCTATGTCCTTATTGGTCTGTTGAATACTCTGAGGGGCCATATTGAAGGCGATTCGGCCAGATGCAAAGCGTTTATCGCCATCGCTATAAGTAAACATAAGCTTAGCTTTAGCGGCATTGTGACTCATGGTCAAATTGACCTGAGTGTTAGGCAGCATGAGTTGTTGAAACTTGAGAACCTCAAGCACGGCAACGTCGCAGGTGTAGCCAAAATGCTGGCTGCCAAGTTTAATCGCCCAATCTAATTGAGTGACTCCTGGCAGCACGGGTTGCTCGGGAAAGTGGCCTTTGAAATACTCAAGTTCAGCAGCAATCTCTAGACGCCAACAAATGGTGTCATCATCTATTGCAGTGCTCAAAATCGTCGGTAGCGTAGATTTAATCATTTACTCTTAAACTTATCGATATCAAATAAAGCCAACATGGTGTTGTGTACGCGTTTTCCCTGAAAATCGAGCGGCAGCTGCTCTGGGTAGCGCCAACGACGTGGCAAGGTAACACGTTCAAACTGGGTTAATAGATGGCGTTTAAGCACGTTGTTGAGTGCCAGTTTGCCATCGGTAGTTAACTGCTCAATACCTTGCTGCGACAGTTCAATCGCTGCCCCTAGCTGTATTCTGGGCTGTTCTAATAAGAGTAGGGCCGCCTTTGTAACGTAAGGATGACTCTCTAAAAGTGACTCCATCTGCACTAATGATAAGCGTTTCTCTTCGACTTTAATGATGCGATCTAAGCGGCCTTGTAGGCTAAACTTACCATCGGCCGCAATGTCGACTTTATCTTCACACCTTAACCAGTGGTCGTTTTCTAAATAGGGTGATTTCAGCTGCAATGCGCCATCGACAGCGTCTTGCTTAATCTCCATTTCGGCAAATGTTTGCCAAGGTTCAGCGGGGGAGTGTTGTTGTCGGTATGCGATCCCGCCCGTCTCTGTACTGCCAAAAACTTCGGTGGGTAGACGACCGTAGCATTGCTTTATTGCCATCGCGGCCTCAAAGCTGAGTGGGCCGCCTGAGCTAAAGACTAAGCTTGGGGCGCGCAACTGCGGCTCATTGTCGAGAGCATCAGGCAAGCGAGATAACTGAGCTGGGCTACTCACTAAGCACAAGTTTGGAAATAAGTTGGCGTAGTAGCTAAGCGTTTCAGGATACTCAACTAAATCACTTAAAAATGGACGACTAGCGGCAAGTGGCCACAGAACTTTAAACAGCAAGCCGTAAATATGTTGGTGCGAAACGGTTGCTATGACGCTGCAATGTGGCAGATGCTGAGCAAAAGTATGCTCCAAGATGCTGACTTCAGCATCGAGTTGCCTAATAGATTTGGCGATTCGTTTGGGTTTACCACTGCTACCAGAGGTGAATAATACCAGCTCACCCCATTGGATTGATTGAGGCCATTGCGATGTAGGCAGATTAATATCTTTATCTAAGCGCAGAAATGCTTTGCCTTCACATAGTGGTAAATCGGAAATAACCCCCTCAAATTCATGGGTTAATTCACTCAACGTTCCCGTTTGAGTATTGGCGGGCAGTATAATCTGCTTTCCGGCAAGCAAGCCTGCACAGAGCCCAACAGCAAACATATCGCTACTATCACAGCTCAATAGCCAGCGCTTTTCTTGGGAACGATTGAGCTGCTGGTGCAGATGAGCAACTTGGTTGCTGAAAACCGCACCAGTCACAATATTGTGATGGTTGAAGCTAATTAACTGCTGTGCTGTTGGCCCTTGAGATAACCAAGATTTGAGTAATTCAGTCATGTCTTTTTTAACCACAATGTTCTGTATAACCACTCACCAGCGAGCAGTAATCCAATAAGCAAATAGGCGATTAAGCCGTTATAAAGGGTCCAAGTTTCCAAGCTAGCATAAAGAGCGGTATAGAGTGCAACGCAGCCATTGAAAATGAACAATCCACACCAAAGTCGTGTGACCTTATTGAGGTAGCCAGCGGCTTCATCAGGAAGGTCGGGTTGTTTCAATCTCGCAAGTTGCTCAATCATGCTAGGACCACGAACTAAAGAGTAACTAAAGAGCGCTAACATTGTCAGGTTGATCACGACTGGATAGAACAGTAACAGCGCATGCTCTTTAGCGATAAAACTGCCTGCGGTGAGACCAATACCAATTAAAATGGGTAATAATAGTGCTTTTAATTTTTGTTTTTGCAGTAATAAGCGCAACAGCAGTACGGCGCACAGTACCAGTGCAACGGTGCCTACGGGCAAATAGTGCAAGCCGAAATAGACTGCCAACGGATAGGCAAACACCACTAGGCTAGTCACTATTTGCAAAAATAAGCGCATTAGTCTTTAACTAAACCTTGAATTGCATCGACCACATCACCGACGGTGCGCACGGCTTTAAACTCTTCAGGTTTTATTTTTTTACCTGTCATCTGTTGCAGTTTAATCACTAGATCGACAGCATCAATACTGTCCAAATCTAACGCTTCATAAAGTGATGCTGTTAACGTGATATCGTCAGCGTCGACTTCAAAGTCATCGACTAATATACGGGTTAATGCTTCTAAAATTTGTTCACGAGTTTGCATAATGCCTCCTACACTCGTTGTGACTTAACGAAGCTTGCTAAGCTAGCAACGCTGAAAAAATGTAATTTGGTTGCGTCTGAATTAGCTTCAATTTTCACATCAAATTGTTTTTTTATTGCTAAGCCAAGTTCTAGTGCATCAATCGAGTCTAGCCCTAACCCTTCACCAAAAAGTGGTGCTTCAGCATCAATATCATCAATACTGACGTCTTCAAGGTCAAGACTGTCGATGATCAATTGTTTAATTTCGTTTTCTAAGCTCATAAGTATTTATCTAATTGTTGTTTATAATATTCTTCTAGATCACGGGTCATTTGGCGAGCCATCTTAGCATCGCCACCCGCAGTTGCATCATAGCGTAGATAGGGCAGTTTTTCGCCTATTTCAATATGCATGCCGATGGTGCGTCTGGGTAATTGATACCAAGATTCTTGTTTACTAAAGCCAACACAGTTGGTTTTAAGCAATATGGGTAGCAGGTCGCTGCGTGTGCGAATAGTGATGTTGGCAGCACCGCGAGCAAAACTATTGACGCGTTTACCAATGATAGTCCGAGTACCTTCAGGGAAAATAATTAAATTATTGCCTCTATTGAGCACCTCTTTGCAGTCCGCTAATAGGAATTCTGCACCACGATTGGGTATATAACCTGCACTGGATACTACACCACGTAAAAAGGGGTTGCGCCAAATACCTTGTTTGACAATGCAGCTGGTATTGGGCATTAAACTGATCAAGACAACGACGTCGACCAAGGTAGGGTGATTTGAGGTGACAATCATTCCCTTGGCATCCTTGAGTTGTTGCAGGTCGCCATGACTGACCTTAATCAACCCCGTCCAAGTGAGCATGCAGACAAAGCCTTTGAACATGAGGTGAACCGCATGCTGCACTCTTTCTATACGTTGTGTGGGGGTGCCAGGCCAAAATCTGAGGATAGGCAAAATGGTCAATGAACTGAGTAATCCACCAAGGCCAAAAACGATATAGCAAAACGTGCCCCCTACCCATCGTGGCAAGTAAGCGATACCCGTTAGTCGAGGTGCTGGGTGCTTATTCAAAGCTCAAACTCCAATGCGCACCGGAAAAGTTACCTGAAATAGCCTGTTTTAGCGCGATACTAGATAATATATTACCCAAGCTTAATGTCGCGGCTTTGGGGCACAGTTCGCTTAAGTTAATTGTTGCCAAGGCCGCTTGCGGTGAAGTTATTGGCGCGACTAGAAATGCCATTGCAATCGGCCATTCTGGTTCACTCGTAAATGGCTTATAAATATTGGGTACGGTGTCATCGGCATAAGAAAGTAGTACTGGCTCAGGATCATCAACCAGTAGTGCGTATGCTTCAATGAAGGCTTGGGATAGCGTCTCACTGCCGGCAGCAATGGATGTTGATGCTGCTCTGTTTTGACTAATGATGCTAAAGATCCCGCTGGCAGTATTGTGCACTGACTGACTAAAGGCGGTGGGTGATAACGCAGACTTATCGACAATGTCATTAAGTAAGCTAATCGTGCGGTTTATCTCTCCATGCTGCGAAGCAAAAATGCTGCGACATTGCGGTGGTGGTTCACATTGAAAAATAGCATCAAGGATAATTTTTGTGAGTTTACTGAGGCGGCGGCGTTGCATTGCAGGCACTTGTGGCAATTTAGGCACAGCCGTCTTCGCAGTAGATACGTCTAATACTGTCTTGGGCCAAGCCTGCCATTCAGCGTTATGCTGATAGTGTGGCGACCATGCGCCCCATGAAAGAATGCTAAACTTCATTGCATTGCCTTACATACGAATATCCGTTCGTAGTGCCTAAGTTCATTGTAAATAATCGCTTGTTCCCCTCAAAAGTAAATCAATTCTTAAGGCCTAGCATATACGATATGTCGAAGTAGCCGCTATTGCTTGGTATCACACGAAAGCTTAGTTCAATAGTATAATTATACTGTTGAAATTACGGCATTAGAGCCGCTATTCTACATCATAAGATAGAGATTACAGAAGTGCTTTACGATACGGCTGTAGCGCAAAAGCGCTGAAGACTATTAAAATGTGGCGATAAAGTAAAGGCCCTGTTGGTTCGGGGCCTTTGAATACTTTAATATTTTACTTTAGGAGAGGTTAGTCGAGGTGCTTTTGCAATCGACGTAGTGCTGATTTTACCTTGCGAGCATTTTCAGGTCCCATGCGCACCATGAGTTTCTGAGCATTAGGTAAAGCTTCTAGTTTAGGATCAACAAACTGGTAGTTAACACTCACACCATCGAGTTCTATCGGTTGTTCAATAATCGGCGCATCGAGCATGATGCCAATAGCTTGCTGCATTCTGTCGTTAAACGACGTGCTACTGTAGCCAAGTTCGCTGAAAGCTTCGCTTAAAAGCGGTGTCATCTCTTTGTAAGTTTTAGCTAATTCCTCTTCATTTAAGCTGGCAAGGAAGTCTGCATATAAGTCATATCGGTGGTAACTATCTGGGTCAACATAGGTCTTATTAGCGATGTCTGACACGGTAAAGCCATTATTAGGTGCTTTTAATGGACTGACTTTTCTAGCCAACTCTCCTTGAGCTAAGTTATCAACAAATACCACAAATTGACGCACAACATTGTCTTCAATGAGTAAAGGCTGAATTGCCATGCCGTCTGCAATATCAATCGCTTTCTGATGAACATAAGGATCGCTATCGGCCAGTGTTGGCAATGGCTCTACTGCTGGAACGGGTTCGAGTGTAGGCAACTGCACAGGGACAGGATCCACTATTTCTGGTTCCGGTTCTGGCAGATTAGCATCGGTTTCGAGTGGCTCTTCTGGGATAGGATCGGGAATGACAACCGGCGCAATAATTTGCGGTGCTTCGCTCTTATCATTACCGCTTAAATAGTAATAACCTCCAGCAGAGATCAGTACAACAACGGCAATGGCAATAATCGCTAGGCCATTAGTACCTGAGGACTTTTCCTGAGGTGAAATTCTATCTTCTTGACTGAGTTGCATGTTGATTCCTCTGCTACCGCACGATGATCGTTATAGTGATAAGTATAGCCTTAACCCATTTTGCAAAATAAAACGAGCTTGTCTATAGGTTGAAGCTCTATTAAGAATATTTAATTTTATGGATCAGCAATTAGGCTTGAACAAACTGCTCCCGATCGCCAAGCCAGCGTTGGATAATGGCATCCACACTGTCGGGCGATTGCTGCATGACATATGGGGCAAGCTTCTGTACATGGGGGATTAAGGCTTGATCTCGCATTAAGTCAGCAATCTTCATATCGGCGATGCCAGTTTGCTTGGTGCCGAGCACTTCACCTGGGCCACGGATCTCTAAGTCACGCTGGGCGATCACAAATCCATCGTTACTTTGCCTTAGTACGCCGAGTCTTTTAATGGCGGTGGCTGACAGCGGTGGCTTATACATGAGTACGCAATGACTGGCCACGGCGCCTCGACCGACACGGCCTCTAAGCTGATGCAGTTGTGCTAGACCTAAACGTTCTGGATTTTCAATAATCATCAGACTGGCATTAGGCACGTCAACACCGACTTCAATCACTGTTGTAGCCACAAGTAGATGCAAGTCTCCAGCTTTAAAACTGGCCATAATCTGCTGCTTTTCAGCCGATTTCATTCGGCCATGTATCAGGCCAACATTGAGTTCAGGTAAGGCAATTTTAAGCTCTTGAGCTGTGTCTTCTGCTGCTTGGCACTCTAATGCCTCAGACTCTTCAATAAGCGTGCAGACCCAATAGGTTTGACGGTTATCATTCACCGCCGCTTGGCGCACTCGGTTGATAACTTCCTCTCGACGCTGATCCGATACTGCGACTGTAGTGACCGGTTTACGCCCTGGTGGAAGCTCATCGATGATTGAGGTATCTAAGTCCGCATAAGCGGTCATTGCCAATGTACGTGGAATGGGAGTCGCTGTCATAATGAGCTGGTGCGGATGAAAGCCCTGACTCACTCCTTTTTCTCGTAGGCCTAGGCGCTGATGTACTCCAAATCTATGTTGTTCATCGATGATAATTAATGCGAGCTTATTAAACACCACTTGTTCTTGGAATATAGCGTGGGTGCCAATCACAATATTGGCCGCACCCGATTCGATATCGGCTAACGATTGTATTCTGGCCTTGCCTTTTAGCTTACCGGCTAACCAGCCGACTTTTAACCCTAATGGCTCAAACCAGCTGCTGAAATTAATCATGTGCTGCTCAGCGAGTAACTCTGTTGGCGCCATCATAGCGACTTGGTATCCGCTCTCGATAGCCTGTAATGCGGCGAGTGCGGCCACTAAGGTCTTCCCTGATCCCACATCGCCTTGAACCAGTCGCATCATCGGCTCTGCTTTTTCAAGATCGGTGCTGATATCGACACCGACTCGCTGCTGCGCGCCAGTGGGTTTAAAAGGCAGTGACGCCAGAAATTGATTTAACAGCTGACCTGTTGCCGACATACTCACGGCTTTGTCTCGACGTGTTCGTTGACGTAGGCGTAGCATGCTTAAATTGTGTGCTAACAACTCCTCTTGGATAAGGCGTTGCTGTGCAGGATGTGTCCCTTGCTCAAGATCAAACTGTGAGACTTGATTATTCGGTCGGTGTAGTAACTGTAGTGCTTGTTTGAGCTCCATATGATTGGGTTGCAGATGGGGAGGCAATAGCTCTGGTAGTCCTCCCTCAGCCAGCATCACCAAGGCTTGCTCTGTTAACTTAATCCAACTTGCCTGCTTAAGGCCCTCAGTGGTGGGATACACCGGCGTTAAGGTATCACTTAGCGGCATGTCATCTTCGGCGGAGACTAACTTGTATTCAGGATGAATAATTTCACTAAAATGCTTACCGCGGCGAATTTCACCATAGGCTCGAATCACCGTGCCGGCTTCAAGACCATTCCGCTGAGCTACTGAAAAGTTGAAAAATCGTAGGGTTAAACTGCCAGTATCATCACGTACAGTACAGGTCAGCATGCGTTTGCGACCTTGGATCACTTGGCTTGACTGGATCACCGCTTCAATGGTGCCATAACTGCCAGGATAGAGTGAAGCAATAGGGTAGATCTGAGTACGATCTTCATAACGCAGCGGCAGATGAAACAACAGATCTTGCACTGTTGTAATATCCAGCTTAGCTAATCTCTCGGCCATCTTTTTGGCGACGCCCTTGAGTTCTGTTATAGGAACAAGATCGAGACTTTGCAAACGGTTAGCACTCAAACACTGTAAATTTATACATATATTATCAGAGATATCATTTTTCGCAAATTAGCGCGTTATTTAACCATTACAACCAACCTTTTTGCTGTGCAATTCTGGCGGCATCAATACGGTTAGTTGCATGTAATTTACTGATAGCCTCAGATAAATAGTTTCTCACAGTACCTTCTGCAATAAATAGTAGCTCGGCTATGTCTGAGGTGGATTTTCCTTCGCTGGCGAGCCTTAATGCGCGGCGCTCTTTGTCATTGAGTGGGTCCATTTCGCCCACGGCCATCATTGCCAGTTCAGGATCGATTATGCGCTTACCTGCCATCACTTGGTTAATCGCTTTGATTAAGGTGTCAGAGGGAGCATCTTTTAATAGAAAGCCCCCTACACCAGATTCTATGGCACGTTTGATATAACCGGCTCTGCCGAAGGTGGTAATGATAACGATCTTAAGTGCTGGCTTATGTTGTTGGCACCAACTGGCGAGTTCGAGCCCGGTACGGCCCGGCATTTCAATATCCGTGAGCAGCAGGTCAAACTCCGTCAGTTTTAACAGTGCTAGGGCTTCGTCTCCATCAGCCGCTTGGGTAATGTCAAAGTCACCGCCTAAAGAGAGTAGCGCTGACAATGCCCCTCTCACCATGGCTTGATCTTCTGCTAACAAAATTCTCATTGGTTTCATCCTTGTGCTGGCAGAGTAATGGTAAATTGGCATTCATCATCCAACTCCCATGCCAATACCCCTTGAAATTTAGCCAGTCGCTCATTGATACCAATGAGTCCATTGCCTTGTTCGATTTTGCTCGGGCAGCCATCATCGGTAATAGCGATCCGCAGTTGAGTTGCCGTTTGCTCAAAGTGCAATTCACATCGGGTGCCCTTGCTATGGCGAACAATATTGCTACAAAGCTCCGTCAGACTCAAAATTAATTGGGTTTCTAATTCGGGCTCAAGCTTGGGGATGTTACCAATCAAACTGACACTTAAGCCCTTGTCTCGTAGTGTTTGACAAAGCTGTGTCACACTGGCGGAAAGGCCCTTGTGTTTATAACCTGAGACAGTTTGCCTTATCTGGCTCAAGCTATCTCTAGCGATGCTATTGAGTTCAGTTAATTGCAGTCGTGCTTGCTCAATATCATTATTGGCGATCAGCTTTTCGGCTAACTCGGCTTTCAAAGATATTGAGGAAAGACTGTGCCCCATAATGTCATGCAGATCGCGAGCAATGCGTTCTCGTTCTAGCATGGTCGCAAGTTGTTGGATCTCCGTTTGGCTTTTTTGTTGCTGACATTTATGCTCCACGCGTTTGCGCTCTGCAACCCCAAACAGCCCTACACCAGCAATGAGGCCTGCACCATAAATGACCCAATAATAATGGTCAAAATTAAGGCTAGCATTCAACAGCGACAGTAATCCCATTAGCCCTAATAGGCTGACAATGGCTGTTCTTAACGGGTAAAAAAAACCGAGAAAGAAGCCGGCAAAGGTAAATAATGATAGCGAGCCAGTATTAATAGGGGTCACTAATACGCCGATAATTATCATGGCTAGAATAGGTCGGTAAGCGTTAGCCGTGGTGGACCGATAAGCCCAAAAATAGCAATAAATGAAGGGCACAAGCGCCATTAAGCTTAGGGTTATTTCCCATGGCTGCATCTCATTGACAAAAATGGGGATAAGGTAAAAAACCAGATTGACGAGATATATCCAAGCCAGTTTGTCTTCTTTTGTTTGAGTTGACGTTGTCATGAAAAATTCCTATTTATACCTAAACGACTTGTTCACCACAAAGTGCTGCTTTAAAAGTGGCTTGAATATAGGAGAGTTAAGTCTAAGATTGCCGCTCTCCATCCATTGCGTTGTAGTGAATTATCGCTGGGCGCTTTGGCTATTTTGTTGCAGTAAAAATCGTGCCCAGTTGTAGTCGCTTTCGATAACTAAGGCTTGCTGCCAATCTGATATCGCGCCATCAACATCACCTAAATTTTGCTTAGCTAATCCTCGCCAAGTGTAGGCTTCAGCGTGTCCCCAGCAAATGTTATCACAAGGAATTGCATAAAACTCAATGGCTTTACTGCTTAAATCAATAGCACCTTGTTTGCTGCCACCGTATATTTCTGGTGTATTAAAGGCGGTGATTGCTTGAACTAATAGTACCCTAGGATTGGTGGGGGCCAGTGCTTTTGCTTGCGCTATCGTAGTGCCAGCTTTGGCACCATATACAGCGCCTTTACTATTATCCAAGCCAATAAGGATGCCATAAATGGATGACAGCAGGGCGAGGTTGTCGGCATTGGCACTAGAGGCCGTTAGTGGTTCTAGTGTGTCTTTTGCTGATTCAAGCGCGGTGATTGCAAGCGCACGTTGGCCAAGAATATTGGCGCTAATAGCAAGTCTATAACCTGCGTATGCTTGTTGATAATCATCGCCTTGCCGAGCAAGTGACTGTAAGGTTTTTACGTCCATGTGGTTAGCTGCTGCATCGATAGCACTAATACTAGTATTAGTGCTGTCAGCTTGAGCAAATTGGCTAATGATGGCCATTGAAGTTACGAGTAGTAATGATTTCATGTCAATCTCCTTTTGAGCCCTGTATTGGGTACAGGGCTAGTATTGAAGATTATGAGGGAGTTTTGCAGGCACAAAAGTCATAAAAAGTGCATGACAAATGTCATTTAAATCTTTGTGATAACGGCTTTAAGCCTGCGTGATCAAATAGCCTATGTAAGCTAAATAGCCCAACACCAAGATGCTGCCTTCTCTACGACCAATTCGCAGACCGGTATAGGCAAAGGGGAGTAGAAGGGCTGCTAGGCCTATCATGACCAGCCAATCAAGTGGGTTAATGTCGTTGCCAATGATGGGATGGATCACCGCCGTGACACCGAGAATCCCTAAAATATTGAATAGGTTAGAGCCTACGACGTTACCGATAGCAATATCGCTTTGTCCTTTAAGGGCGGCAACGACGGAGGTCACCAATTCTGGCATGCTAGTGCCAATCGCTACGATGGTTAGCCCTATGATGATTTCGCTGATCCCGAAAGACTGCGCTAGTGCCACGGCACCATCGACAAATAATATGCCGCCGCCAACCAACATACTGATACCAATAATGATAAAGACGATGGATAGCCACTGGCTTTGATTATCCGCAGCAACCTCTTCAGAGATTTGTTTGTCGGCAGTCAAATAGCTATAGCTTAAATAGATAATTAGTAGCGTTGAAAGAATGACACCATCAACAAAGCTCAAGCCTCCATCGAGAAGTAGGCCCCAAAATAGCAGTGATGCCGCGATCATAACCGGAATGTCGCGCTTGACCATTTGCGATTCAATCTTTATCGGTCGAATCAGTGCGGTAATGCCTAATATTAGACCGATGTTGGCAATGTTTGAACCAATCACATTGCCTAATGCAATACCGCTATTGCCCGCCACCGCGGATTTAATACTCACCGCTAGCTCGGGTGCACTGGTGCCAAAAGCGACAATGGTTAAGCCGATAATTAACGGCGATAAGCCAAGCCTTAAGGCGATTTTGCTGGCACCTCTGACTAAAGATTCGGCGCCGACGGTCAAAATGATAAACCCGCCGATAATCGACAACCAAATAAACATAATGAACACTACTTATAGATAAGATAAATGGGTGGCTAGGATAGGTTTTTTTCTAAAGAGCACAACAAAAAAAACAGCTAATGGCCATTAAAGATAGTTTATTTAACCAGACCTAGTGGTAATGAGTCTCTGAACCATTGCCTTGCCTAAATTAACGGCTAACCTGATATGAAACGCGCACCAAAAGGTGCGCTGTTGTATGCCAAAAATATCACTATAGACTAGATTTCGTCTTCCCAGCAGATCTTGCCGCCGCGAATACCATCGACCTTTTCGCTGAAACTCTTCTCAAGTATATGACGTTTGATCTTAAGCGTTGGGGTTAACACGTCGTTATCGACATCCCATTTATCGGTGACAACCACAATCGCATCAACCGTTTCGTGAGATTCTAGATGAGGATTAACCGCATCTAAGGTCTTTTTAAGTGACGCCTTAACCTCTTCTCTAGGTTGCAAAGAGGCACCTTCAGATAGTTGTACCAGTGCAATTGGGTGTGGTAGACCTGAACCAATAACGCAAATCATCTCTACGTGAAGATCTTGTGCCAGTTTTCGCTCAATAGGCACTGGCGCAACGTACTTACCTTTAGAGGTTTTAAAGTTATCTTTAACGCGGCCTGTGATGGTGACGTAACCATCGTCATCAATACTCACTAAGTCGCCAGTGTAGAAATAACCCTCTTCGTCAAAACACGCGGCACTTTCTTCGGGCTGCTTATAATAACCTTGCATCAATCCAGGGCTCTTAACCATCAACTCACCGACATCTGTTTGCTTAATGGTGCAACCTTCAACAGCGCGACCCACGGTGCCAATTTTACTGGCATCAAACGGATTGTTAATGATCGAGTAAGCGCAATTTTCAGTCATACCCCAAGCTTCGGAGATATTGAGACCAATTTTGTGGTACCAGCTCACGAGCGAGGGTGGAATTGGCGCAGAACCAGAACCGAGTAAATGGCAATGTTCAAGGCCCAAGCCTGCATGGATTTTACGTTTTACGATACCACTAATAATCGGTATTTTAAGTAACAAGTTGAGCTTGCTGTCGCCAATTTTGTCGATAATGTTTTTTTGGAATAGGCTCCAAAGACGAGGCACTGAGAAGAATACCGTGGGTCTTGCACGCTGGACATCGGCGACAAAGCTATCGAGGCTTTCCACAAAGGCCACGCTGCTACCGGAATAGAATGAAGAGCCTTCCATCGCTACTCGCTCGGTGATGTGTGCTAACGGTAAGTATGAAATTAATCTGTCTTCGCCATCCGTTTTTAGATCACGAACAACTGCGTTACAGGTCCAAGCATAACTGGCAAAAGTTTGAATCGCGCCCTTGGGCTTTCCGGTTGAACCTGAGGTGTAAACCAGCGTCATGATCTGCTCAAGCGTCGGCAGTGGAGCATCGACTAAAGGCTGGCCAAGAGTGAGTAGTTTATCCCAGTGATATTGGGCTGGCATGGTGTCGTAAGGCATTGCCATACGTAAAATTTCACCGCCAACGCCAGACTCTTGATCGGCCCAGTAATCCAACTTACCGATGAATATTGCTTTTGATTCACTGTGCTCAAGTGTGTAGCGGATGGTATCGGCATTGGCTGTTGGATAAATAGGTACGCTAATATACCCGCCATGCATCAGGGCGAGATCTGTGATAAACCATTCGGCGCAGTTTTTAGACAGAACGGCAATTTTATCGCCTGGATTAAGCCCTAAATGTTTAAGTGCCCCCGCAATCTGTTGCATTGTCGTTTGTACATCGCGCCAAGTAAAAGTCTTATATTGACCGTCAATAGGCTGCTTTAGATAGACTTGATCGCCTTGCTTTTCGACCCAATGTTCAAGCATCTCAATCGGGGTTTTCATAGATGATTCCATCGCATTTCCATATTGATTATTATTAATTCCAATCCAGTCGGCTGATTACTTTTTGTTTTAATCGTTCGTTTAACAGACTGATGTCGCTAATATTGAGTATGGCGAAAAATGTGATCTATGACAACTTTTTCAAACGCTCGTTACAATTTCGCGCAATGATGCCGTTAAAGCGTGTCTTTGGGTTTAAAAGAGTGGTAGGTAAATCGAGGGACTTTATGGGTAAGAGCTGGCCTGATTGGTCAGCACTTATTGAACATTTATGAAAGTGGTGTTGTTATGCAGACGGTTCGCGCATTTTTTGCCACCATTGTTCATCAGCCACAATTTGGCCAGTGTCATCAATGCCGGGATAGGCAAGCTTCTTACGGCGGCAGGCTTTGGCGTAGATAGGGTGGCCTTGTTCAAACAGTTTTATTTGGCAATAGGCGTCATCAAGTTTGCGGGTTCCGTACATGCCTGCAGCTTCGCGTTGACGCTGCGCTTCATACACAATCAGTGCGCCAGCCACCGAGACATTGAGTGATTGCACCATGCCTATCATTGGAATAATAATATGCTGATCTGCTGCTGCAATGCCTGCTGCACTCACGCCATCGCGCTCATTACCTAAAATAATGGCCGTTGGACGAGTGTAATCTATTTCGCGAAAGTCGACGGCGGTCGGAGAAAAAGTGGTCGCTAAAATCTGCATATCTTGCCGACGAAACTCCTCTACTGCATGGCCCATCGTATGATGAACTTGTGTTTTAACCCATTGCTGACTACCTGATGCCGTATTGCCCGAGACACGCATCTCCAGCTCAGCCCAGACCGCATGAACCTCATGGATCCCAACAGCGTCGGCGCTACGGATTACTGCTGCAATGTTATTGCTTTTATGCACAGTGTCTAAGCAAAGGGTGAGATCAGGTTGGCGATTATCTAGCATCTGGTTGATACGGGCGAAACGTTCAGGACTCATGGTGTTCTTCTTAAATGTTATCAATAAAAAAGGGCGCCGAAGCGCCCTGTTTTTTGGCTGAATGGATTAAACCTCCATTACGCCATCCATCTCTACTAGCGAGTCTTTCGGTAGCTGACTTACACCGATAGCCGCACGAGCGGGATAAGGTTGCTCAAAATAGCGACCCATAATTTCGTTTACAGTGGCAAAGTTACTTAGGTCTGTCATGAAGATGTTGAGTTTAACAATATCACTTAATGAACCACCAGCAGCAGCACAAACCGCGGTTAGGTTTTCAAAAACCTGGACCACTTGTGCATCAAACTCGTCACTGACCATTTGCATCGTTTCAGGGTTCAGTGGGATCTGACCTGATAAATAAACGGTGCTGCCTACTTTTACTGCTTGAGAATAGGTGCCGATAGCTTGTGGTGCTTTGTCGGTAGCAATGATGATTTTCTCTGCCATGATTATCCCTTTATCTGTATTAAGTAAACTAATGTTTAGGTTAAATGAGCTAGCGGTTACGCGACGTTCGCAGTACTTCAGGGAGCACCCTAATGCGGCGCATCACGTTGGCTAAATGAATACGATCTCTCACAGAAATACGCAGGTTGATGAGGAATACACGCCCATCTCGCTCTTCTGTGGTTAAATTATGAATATTGGAGCCTTCAGCTGCCACAATAGAAGTAATTTTAGCGAGTGCACCTTGGTGGTTTACTATCTCTACGCGCAAGTTTGCTTGATACTCAACACCCTCGGCACTATCCCACTGCACTGGAATATACTTATCTGGCTCACCTTGGTAGCCACGAATATTGGCGCAGCTTTCCATATGCACCACTAAGCCCTTACCTGGACTAACGTGGGCAATAACCGCATCCCCTGGGATCGGGCGACAGCAGTTAGCAAAGGTGACCAACATACCATCAGCGCCACGAATGGGCATGGTATAGGATTCTCTGTGCTCCTGCGTATCGACTTGATCGCCACGTAAACGTTGGGCAATAACAATACTCATCGCATTACCAAGGCCAATATCAGCGAGTAACTCGTCAAGCGTATCGTGCTTGGTATCATTAACGACTTTATCGATGTGCTCTTTAGACAAGTCATCTAGCTTGGTTTCGCCTAACGCATGGTTTAATAAGCGCTTGCCGAGCAAGATAGCATCTTCTCCTTTGAGACTCCTAAGCAACTGACGGATCTTAGAACGCGCTTTACCGGTCACTACAAAGTTGAGCCAAGCAGCATTGGGACGTGCGCCCTTAGCGGTAATAATCTCAACGGTTTGACCTGAAATAAGTGCTTGGCTTAATGGATACGCTTGACGATTAACTCGAGCGCCGACACAGGTGTTACCTACATCGGTATGCACTTCATATGCAAAATCGACCGCTGTAGCGCCATCTGGTAGCTCTAAAATACGACCTTCAGGGGTGAAGACGTAGATCTCTTCTGGGAATAACTCGGTTTTAAAGTTCTCCACAAACTCAAAAGAGGTGCTGGCGCTTTGTTGCAATTCAAGTAGGCTCTGCATCCATTTGCGGGCACGCACTTGTGTCGTCGTGCCTTGCTCTTGTGAGCTACCTTTCTTGTATAACCAATGTGCCGCAACCCCTTTATCAGCCATTTGGTCCATATCTTCAGTCCTAATTTGGATCTCAACGGGTACGCCGTGAGGACCAAAGAGTGAAGTGTGTAATGATTGATAGCCATTGGCTTTAGGGATAGCGATATAATCTTTGAATCGACCTGGACGCGGCTTATAAAGGCCATGCATGGCGCCCATTACGCGGTAGCAGGTGTCGATTGAGTCGACGATGACTCTGAAGGCATAGATATCCATGACCTCTTGGAACTGCAGTTCTTTATTACGCATCTTGTTATAGATGGAATAGAGGTTCTTTTCACGACCTTTGACAGTGCCTTCAAGGCCAGTGTCATCTAATCGTGTCGCAACGGCAGCTTCGATACTTTGAATAAGCTCTTTACGATTGCCTCGTGCGGCTTTCACCACTTCTCTCAATACACGATAACGCATCGGATAATAGGCTTGAAAACCTAATTCCTCTAACTCGCACTTAATATTATGAATACCAAGACGGTTGGCGATAGGGGCATAAATTTCGAGAGTTTCACGGGCGATACGACGGCGCTTATCGGGCCGCAGTGCACCTAAAGTGCGCATGTTGTGTGTTCTATCGGCAAGCTTGATTAAGATGACCCGTATATCTTGAGTCATAGCCATCATCATTTTACGGAAGTTTTCAGCTTGAGCTTCTTTCTTGTCGCGAAATTTTAGCTTATCGAGCTTAGATACACCTTCAACCAATTCGGCAATAGACTCACTGAATTTTTCAGCCAGTTCCTCTTTGGTAACAGGGGTGTCTTCGATAGTGTCGTGCAGAAGTGCGGCCATAAGCGTCTCATGATCGAGACGCATATCGGCCAGGATGCGGGCAACCGCAACCGGATGGGTAATATAAGGTTCGCCACTCGTGCGCATTTGACCTTCATGGGCATCGCGCGCCACCTGATAGGCCTGCTTGAGTAATGCTACCTGCTCAGGTTCTAAATAACCTGAAGCTGACTCTTTGAGACCTTCAAACAGATACAAGTGGCTCTACTCCTTATATAGCGTTACGGCCTTCAGCGATGGCAGCAACAGCAGCAATTTCAGCTGCTTCACGTTCACGAACTGTTTGGCGCTCATCAGCATCCAAAGTCGCAGCGGTGACTAAACCTAGCTCGATTTCGCGCAAGGCGATAACCGTTGGCTTGTCGTTCTCTTCGTCAACCATAGGATCTTTACCCTGTACGGCGATTTGGCGAGCACGACGCGCAGCAATCAGAATCATATCAAAACGGTTGCCGATTTTATTTACGGCATCTTCTACAGTTACGCGAGCCATGTGGGGAAACTCCAGTGGTTTATTGATTGGAAAAATGACGCAAAATTGTACATGAAGACAGTTAGCCTGCCAACAGATCTTTAATCATATCATTTTGGGTATGAATTTGGCTAGCACAGGTTAGTCTTTGGCTGCGAATGATCGCTAAAAGATCGGCCTGAGCCTTGTCGAAATCATCGTTCACTAAAATAAAGTCAAATGCATTGTAGTGTGACATCTCTGAAACAGCCTGTGCCATGCGGCCATCAATGACCTCTTGGCTATCTTGTCCGCGGCCTGTAAGGCGACGTTCTAGCTCGACTCTTGAGGGTGGAAGAATAAATATTCCAATCGATGTGGGCATCAATTTTTTAACTTGCTCGGCACCTTGCCAGTCAATATCGAGAAAAACGTCGATACCTTTAGCCAGTGTTTGCTCAATGGTCACACGTGAAGTGCCATAGTAGTTACCGAAGACTTCGGCCCATTCAAAAAAAGCATTGCCTTCGATTAACCCTTTAAACTCATCTTGATTTACAAAGTGATAATGCTGGCCATGTTCTTCACCTGGACGAGGTTGACGCGTGGTATGTGATACCGACACTTGCATATCAGCGGGCTGATCTTTTAACAGAGCTGATATGAGTGATGATTTACCTGCGCCACTTGGCGCTGAGACGATAAATAGGTTTCCGCGTGCAGTCATGATTTGCGTATCCGGTGCTTTAGCCCATTTGAGGGCAAGTGAAAAGATTTAGCGCGACATTATACAGTCTAGGGCGATATTTGCGCTAGTCATGACAGTTTGGCCTGATAATATTTTATTCTAGCGGCACTTTTCGGACTAATTTTGCTGTATCCGCCTAAAACACTGACATCTTCAGGCAAATTGGGTAGGCTATTTCTTTAGGTTTGAACATAAGAACCAGCTTGATTTGTAGTTAAGCGGATAGCGATCCGTTTATTAGTCAGATTCCATTGAGAAGGTAGGTATATCAAGGTATGCAGTTTACGACGCTTTTTTGTTTAGTCGGTCGCGACAACGGCCAACGGTTCGCCAGTATCAGTGGCTTGGTTTTCTTTGTTTTGTTGTTGGCAGCAGTGGTGTCGGACTCTGCATCGATCCTGTATATCGTCGGCCTGCTACTGGCGCCAATATTGGCATTAACCAGTCTTAGGCGATTGCGTGATAGTGGTAAATCATCAAAACTGGCGGCACTGACGCTGGCACCATGGGTGTTGATTATGCTGACACTAGCGCATATCGACAGCGTGATGTTGCTGATCACTCTTATGCTCTTTGCTGGATTGGCGATTGGTTATGTGGCTATGTTGCCCGCAATCTCAGTCAGTCATTACAAGCAGGGCTATTCGGGGCCGATAGACATTAGCGCCAATGTAACGGTAAATAATGCTCGAGTACGAGTCGAACCTACATTAAGCGACGCTAAGTCTGACGTTGACGCGCACTCAGCGGCTTTTGTTGACCCAACCGCAGGTATCAAAGAGTGCAGCACTGCATCCTCTAATGAAAATGAATCGGATACACTAACATCGCGCAGATCTAATAAGAGCAGTGCGAGTTTGATGCAGCTACAGCATTGGTTACTGGAGCATAAAAAGGTCGCGTTTTCTGCTGTCGCTTCATTAATGCTGGTGATGCTATTACTTAGCGTTTGGTCAATGATCCCAAGCGATGATGTGAGTGCCGCAGAGCAAGATATTGCTGAGGCGGGAAGCATCGCTAGTAAACCTGTCATCGCGCGTGAAATTACCACACTACCAGATGGGTTTAGCTTGGTGCTTGAAGATGATGTGTTAATCGTAAGGTGGCTTGGTGAAACTGGCTCGCCGACAAAATTATGGTCGCTTGCCACTGCCAAAGGGGATAGAGCATGTTCAGCGCTGACGTTTAATAACGGCACTGAATATCGCACCGTTGCGGTCGATCTATTGGCTGATACCGGTACAGAAGCCCGCTTTTCCCCCCTCGACACTAAAGCGATTATTGTGGATATGGCACGCCGAGGCAATGTGAGTTTGTGTGGCTATAACTTTAGTTTGAAAGGCAGCCAAGCAGCCATTGGAAAAGTGGCCGCATTCTCTACCTATTTATAAGCTGCTGTATCAGTATGATGTAATAGTGGAAATTAGCGGGGAGAGTCATTAAACTGCTTCGCCTTAACTTTATATGCTACGTCGTGTGGTTATAGCGATGATTAGAGCGCTTGATAGGTAACACAATGCCAGATTTAACCTTGGTTATTCTTGCCGCCGGTTTAGGCACCCGTTTTGGTGGTGATAAACAGCTTGCGGCACTCGGTCCCAATGGCGAGACCATGCTGGAGTTATCACTGCAAAGCGCGCATCGAGCCGGCTTTACAAAAGCAGTGTTAGTGATTCGGCCGGAACTTGCCGACACTTTAGATATGCTATTAGAGAATAAGTTACCCAGTGATTTTGTTTGTGACTACTGCATACAGTCACTTGATGACCTACCTGTATCCGCGGTGCAATATGCGGATGTAGCATCGCGTAAAAAACCTTGGGGAACAGCACATGCCCTCTGGAGTGCAAGAAAGCTGGTATTGGGACCAATGGCGGTTATTAATGCTGATGACTTTTATGGCGATAGTGCATTTATCTTGTTGGCTCAAGGGCTACTCAAAAACACTGACGATTGGATGATGGTTGCCTATCCGATTAACTTAACCTTGTCAGATAATGGCGGTGTTAATCGTGGTTTATGCGCAGTGGAAAATGGCAAACTAGTCGATGTTGCAGAATGGCTAGACATTCAATCGCATTCAAATGGATTGGTTGGCACTCTTGCTGGTAAGCGGGAAAATATTGCAGACAATGCGTTGGTATCGATGACATGTTGGGGCTTTAAACCCGATATTTTTGATGTTATTGAAACGCAGTTAAGCCGCTTTTTCATTGAACATGGCCAGCTCGCTAAAAGTGAGTGCTACTTGCCGAGTGTAGTGCAAGCGAGATTGCAAGAAAGTGCTAATAGTCATACCGATACTCGGAGTGTTTATGTCAGTGTGGCACAGGAATCTTGGTATGGGGTCACTTACCCAGAAGATGCCGAGTGGGTTAAACAGAAATTATTGGAAAAATTAGCGGCATCTTAAACAGAGCGGCTAATTCATAATGAGTTTGCACGAAAAACCTGCATGATAAACAGGTAGAAGCAACGATATTGACAGAGAACTGGAGAGTTGGGTGATTGATTTTATAAGACAAAACGTTTTGTCGCATTTTGGTGAAAAGATGGACAATGCCAAGGTGTCCCCATTGGGGAATGGCCATATAAACCATACTTTTCTGGTACGCTGGCCAGCAGGTGAGATGGTGTTGCAAAAAATCAATACACAAGTGTTTACTACGCCAGATGCCTTGGTGAATAACGCAGACCGGATCAGTCGACATTTAGCGGCCAAAAAACAAGCAAAACAATACCAGTTACAAGTTGTCTCTCCGGAGTTAACGCAAGAGGGCGCCTTGTCGATTGATCTCGGTAAGCATGGATATTGGCGGGCGATGAATTACTTGCCTCATAGCCACAGTGTTGATGTTGTTAGTACTGAATCTCACGCTGAAATAGCGGCTCAAGCCTTTGGTCACTTCTCTGGTGCTTTAAGCGATCTCGATGCGGAGTTGCTTGAAGATGTTATTCCCAATTTTCACCATCTTCCTGGACGCATCGAGCTGCTGTCGAAAGCTGTCGCGCAAGATACTAAGGCACGCTTAGGTGAGTGTCAGCAATGGGTTGATTTCGTTATGGCGCAAACAGAATTGCTGCAGGAACTCGCGCAAGTGGAAGCTACGTTGCCGCGGCGCATTTGCCATAACGACACCAAAATTAATAACATGTTGTTTGATAAGCGCGACATGAGTAGTTTGGCGATTATTGACCTTGATACCTGCATGAAAGGTTATTTAATGTATGACTTTGGCGATATGGTGCGGACTTTTTGCAGTCCTGAAGAGGAAGATTCAACGGCGCTTGATAACGTGCAGGTGCGCGAGTCTATTTTCGCTGCCATTTGTAAAGGTTATCTGGGCGAGCTTGCGCCGATATTGTCTGATGTGGAGCGACAAAGTTTGTGGCTAGGTGCAAGGGTGATCTGTTTAATGATCGGGGTTAGGTTTTTAACCGACCATCTCAATGGCGACGTGTATTTTCATATTCATCATGAGGGTCACAATCTTGAGCGCGCGGCTAATCAATTTACTTTGTATCAAAGTTTATTGAGCCAACAAGATACTCTTAGCGCTTATTTGAAATAAGTGATTAATTTCTAACTCACTGAATAAATTGGATTATAATCGATCTATTTGGCCAGCGATAAAGTCATTGAGGGTTAACCTAGGTGGCTTACCTATCGACTTATATGGACTCAATTTATCTATCTGATCCACTTCACAATAAAAGTCATGCCTAAGGGATGGCTTTATCTATTTTCAAACATATCCACTTGCTAATCCTTTGGCTGTAACCAAGCATCTCTCATCGTTTCCTCTTCGGCTAGAAAGCTTACCGTCTTCAATAAAGTCTGATGCGCAATAGCATATTATTGGAAATAGTCGGCAGACTGTCAGGCCTTCATTTCTAATACCAGTTGCATTAAAAGTTTGAGGCGCTCTGAATTGATCAAATACCTAGTGCAATGGGTATAATGCACGTTGTGATTGGTACGTGCCAATGATGATTTACCGCGAATAAGAGAGCCCCATAAAACTGAGGCGATATACACTCTTCGTTGATGTGAATCTTAGCGACTAACGATATAAGCGTGTCGTTATTGGAACTAGGTTTAATTTTTGGATCAGTCCCTCTAAATAGGCTTGAGTCAGCAATGCTATGCCGCGATAGAAGTCGGTTCTGGCATGCTCAGTCATAAGTTCCAGGCAACGACCGGACCAGGGGAGTAAGTGTTGCTGAAGCAGGATCATGCAGCTGCGCTCCAGTGGTTCGCTATCTTCTGTTTGTGCCCATTGGCTAAGCATCTGATCCAAGACGGCGAAAAACAGGCCGATATGATCCACCGGTTGATTGCTATCGAGCTCGAAGCTGATCCCTTGCTCTTGATAAAAAGCCATCAGTGCCATAGTCGACTTGTCATTGAGGAGTTGCCTCTCACTCAAGTAGACCGATCCCCAAGGTACGGCATTGGGTTCACCCGGACCATAGAAGAGTTGTGCATAATCCAATTTTAAGGCTTGTTGTTTATCTACAGTCCATTGACCGAGATAGTTGGATAGTAACTCTCGACCACTCTTTTCTTCGGCAGATGACGTACATTCAGGCCAGCTTTGGGCCACACCATGCCCAATAAAACCTTGGATCAATTCAGGTGTCGGATCGTTAAATAATACATTGTGAAGAATGCGCGCAATGCCTTGATATTCTAAGATCTCATTTTCAGTAAGGGATGACATATTAACCTCATTTGTTGCACTAAAATTTGTCGGGACTAATTGCAAGAACCAGCAAAAAAGATGCCATTCAAAATGAATGGCATCAAGCGGGGGTTAAACTTCTGAGTTGTTTAATACTTTCCCATCGGTGCTGCTACTAGGGCGAGCGTGGCGGTTAGGTTTCATCAACAAGTTTGGTGAGGTTACGCTGCTATTTGGCATAGGCGCAAAGTTAGGTTGAACTGCACCTGGGTATTTAGCCTTAAGTTCATCCATGGTACCAAAATCAATAGCACGCATTGGGCAAGACTCGACACATGAAGGTTGTTTACCCTCGGCTAGACGCTCAAAACAACCATCACATTTGGTCATTACCTTACGATCTTTGTCTATTTGTGGTGCATCGTATGGACAGGCTCTTGCGCAGCTTTCACAACCGATACACAGATCCGCAGCCACATGAACTAAACCATCTTCGCGGCGCTTGTGCATCGCGCCAGTCGGACAAGCCTTAACACACACAGGCTCAGAGCAGTGGTTACAACCTAAAGAGGTGTAATAAGCGAAAACATCTTGGTTGATACTACCGTCAGCATTCTCTGTCCAAGTACCACCGCCATATTCATACACACGACGCCAGTTGATACCTACAGGAAGATCTTTGCGATCTTTGCAGGCGATTTGGCAGGTTTTACAACCAGTACATTTACTTGCATCGACATAAAAGCCGTATTGAACATTATTACTCATTGTAAGCTCCTATTAGGCTTTACGGATTTCAACTAGGTTAGTGTGTTGTGGGTTACCCTTGGTGATAGGGGTCGTTCTATGCGTGGTTAACACATTTAAACAACCACCTTTATCAACGCTGCCACCTGGTTGGAACCATGCGCCTTGACCTAAAGCTGTTACGCCGATCATGATTCTTGGAGTGACTTTAACTTCAACTTCAATGGTGCCACGGTCATTAAATATGTGGACTTTATCTCCGGTTGCTAGCCCGCGAGATTGAGCATCAATCGGGTTCATCCAAACAGCATCTTGTACTGCTTCACGCAGCCAAGGCACGTTGTGGAAACTGGAGTGAGCACGGCCTTTGGTGTGATAGCCCGTTAGCTGTAGCGGATATTTCGCCTTCATGGCGGTATCTTCGAAGCCTTCCCAAGTCGGTACATACTTAGGTAATGCTGAAATCACATCGCCTGGCTTAAGTTTCCAGGTTTTGGCTTTTTCAGCTAACTGAGAAGAGTAGATCTCAATCTTACCCGATGGTGTGCCAAGCTTATTATTTACCGGATCTTTACGGAAGTCTTCCAGGACAATATAGCTACCGTCTGGCAGATACTTACGATGGATACCTTGCTTGAGCATCACCTCTTTTACAGGCAGATCTGGCGTAGCAGCTTTGGCTGTAGCATAGAAGCCATCTAACCAATCTTTACGAGTTTTACCTTCGGTGAATTCAGCTTCTACACCCATACGCTTAGCAAGGTCGACACAGATTTCATAGATAGGACGAGATTCAAACATAGGGTCAACGCTCGTGCTCATCTGGATAAGTGTAGCGGTATCACCAGCGGCATAACTTTGGTTGACTAAATCTTCTGACTCTAACCAAGATACGTCAGGTAGCAAGATATCTGCGTACTTAGCACTTGGTGTCATCCAGTTATCAACGACTAGAATGAATTCACACTTAGATTCATCGCCAACAATTTTAGCTGTTTTATTGACATCAGAGTGTTGGTTGATTAATGCATTACCGCCATAGTTGATAATGGCTTTAATGTCATGACCTAGCTTACCATCGCCGTTTGCATCAAGCAGCTCTTTAGGTAGTGCGACACCATCGCTCAAAACGGTCATATTCTTGCCGTCTTCAACGGCTTGGGTCCATGTAAAGAAAGAAATACCTTTCGTTACAGGGTTGCTTCCAGCTGGCATAGAAGGGGCAGTCATTGAAGACCCTTTACATAAACCACCACAGTTAGTGCCCGGCAGACCAAGCTGACCTAAAAGAATCGGCAGCATGTAGCCAGCGCGAGTGTTATTTTCACCTGCAGCTTGACGATTTAGTGAGGCTGCAATTTGGATAAATGGCGCTTTAGCCGCCGCCAGTTCTCTTGCTAACTCAATGATGACATCTTCGGCAATACCAGTGATCTTGGCAGCCCAAGCTGGGGTTTTAGCATTCACGCCCGGAGTTGAGTCACCAGCCGTTTTGTTATCTAAAATATAAGATTTGTAGCTTTCTTCATATCCTACGCCAGCAGGCATAGTCTTCTCATCGTAGCCAACACAGTATTTATCAAGGAAAGCTTGATTCACGGTATTAGTGGTTATCCACTCGTAAGCTAAGGCTTCGAACAATGCCGCATCTGTACCTGGACGAATCGCTAGCCATTGATCTTCTTTACCGACAGCCGAATCGGTATAGCGTGGATCGATGATGATAGTCTTAAATTTCTTGCTTTGCTTCAGTGATAAGAAGTCGTAAGCCTCACCTGAACCACTCATGCGGATCTCAGATGGGTTATAACCAACCATTAGCACAAGATCTGAGTTCTTCATTTCAGAAACAGAGCTGCCTTGCCAACCTGGACCAGCAGAACCGTATGTTTTTCCTGCAGCTTCATAGATTTGCGACCAGCTATAATCGCCATTAGAGTTCAGGAAACCGCCTTTAAGGTTCATTAAACGCTTAAGACAGCCGGTACCTGAAAAGTGATAACGTGCACCTGAATCATAGGTAAAGTGTACTGACTCGTTGCCATACTGATCGATAGTATCTTGCAGCTTTTCAGCAACAATATCTAAAGCCTCATCCCAAGTGATACGCTCAAACTGTCCTGCACCACGAGGGCCTACACGTTTCATTGGGTACTTTAATCTGTCGGGAGCATAAACACGCTTACGTAGTGAGCGGCCACGAGGGCATGCACGTACATCATGATCGCCATACTTATCACTAACCGTAAAGTTTGACTCCACTCGGGTAATGACACCCTCTTTAGAGTACACGCGAACTGGACAGTTAGAGCCACAGTTAACCAAACAAGCCGACCAGTTCATCTTCTCAACAGCCGTTGTCGGTGTAGTTGGTGCGACGACTTCAGCATCACTT